>NZ_CVTO01000161.1:48839-60107 GCF_900004715.1 Pseudomonas sp. 24 E 13 | reverse complement strand
TGAGATGATCGTTCCCTCGCTCCGCGTGGGAATGCATCCTGTGACGCTCCGCGTCACCATTGCGCAATTGTCGGATGTTGCGTTGAAAGCAGGACGCAGAGCCTCCTCGGCGGCATTCCCACGCGGAGCGTGGGAACGATCCTTGTACGCCGGCGAGCTCGCGGCCCTTTTTTATGCCATCAGCACAGTCCCTGACGCGTCGCCTCATTCATCGCCTGCACCCGGTTATTCACATCGAGCTTGCCGTAGATATTGCGCAGATGGAATTTAACCGTGGCCTCCGAGGTGCAGCGAATCCTGCTCATCTCCCAAATGGTCTTGCCCTCGGAGGCCCATCGCAGAATCTCCAGTTCCGTCCGGGTGAGGGGTTTGCCGAGCAGACTCAAGCGTCTTCTGATGGCCGTCGGCACGATTTCCAACGGGTGAGACATCTCCTCTGGGCGACTCATTGCTCTCTCCTTTTTATATGCCGATGCGCTGTCACCCTTCGGATTCTTCCTATTGACAGGCGCCATGAACATTGAACAAAGCGAGAGTTACACAACCTGAGCAATGAGAGAGCAAGGCCGAGGCTAAACAGCCAAGCCCTACATGGAATTAGGCTTCTTCCCACAGCAAATTCCAACTTGCCCGGGTTGAACATTTAAAAGATTTGTCTTAGTCGTCCAATTTGCCAGCGTCACGGGCGATGTCACTGCCGGTCAACGTCGGCACCGCGCCCTCGACGGTGTTGAACAAATGCAGCATCACACAATAAGGATGCTCGCCCATGTCGAACCAATGGGGCATCTCGGCAGGCACGATCAGCAGATCGTTCTTCTCACACCGCACGCCGTAGACATACTTGCCAATGCGCAACGAGCACAGCCCCTGGCCAGCGATGAAGAATCGCGCCTGGTCTTCAGCGCAGGTGTGCTCATCCAGGCGTTCGGCCTGCAGCACTTCTTTGGAGTCAGCACCGGTCACGCTGAGCACCTCGGCACGCGCGTAGCCGAGCGCGTCGATCTGCGGCTGATACGCCGCAATCAGTTGCGCCTCGTCGGCGCCCTTTTCGAGTGTGCCGGGCTGCCAGCGTGCAAAGCGCACGCCGTGTTCGGCCAGGGTCGACTGAATGTCGTCGAAGTGGGTCAGCACTTTGTTCGGGGTGTCCGGTGTAGCGAGGTCATAGACGGCGACATAGCTCATTGCACGGTTCCTTGGTTCGGCTCTTGCAATCGAAGGCCAATGATAACGGCGGCAGCCAGGGCCGCGATGCTGGCAATACTGAACGTCAGCGTGGGGCCCAGCAGGTTCCAGCTGTAACCGGCATACAGCGCGCCCAGCGCACCGCCGGTGCCGGACAGCGCGGCGTAAAGCGCCTGGCCCTGGCCTTGCTGGCGATCACCAAAACTGCGCTGCACGAAGGCGATGGCCGCCGCATGGAAACTGCCGAACGTGGCGGCATGCAGCACTTGCGCCAGCAGCAGCACCCAAAAAAATTCGGCAAATGCGCCGAGCAGCAGCCAGCGCAGCGCCGCCAGCAGGAAACTGGCCAGCAGCACCCGGCGCACCGAAAAGCGCGAAAGGATGCGGCTCATGGCCAGGAACATCAGGACCTCCGCCACCACCCCGAGGGCCCACAGCAAACCGATCACGCCACGGCTGTAGCCCAGGTGTTCAAGGTGCAGTGTGAGAAAGGTGTAATAGGGGCCATGGCTCATTTGCATCAGTGCCACACAGGCATAGAACGCCAGCACGCCGGGGTTGCGTAACTGCCGCACAAAGCCGTCCCCGGCCAGGCGTTGGCCGTGGCTGGCGGGCTGCGCATTCGGCACCCACAGGCTGGCGCCGATGATACCGGCCATGATCACCACGACCACCACCGGGTAAATGTCCACGCTCAGCCAGTCGAACAGGCGGCCCATGATCACGACGGTAAGGATAAAGCCGATGGAGCCCCACAGGCGGATCTGGCTGTAGCGCGCCGTCTGGCGCTGCAGATGAGCCAGGGTGATCACTTCGAACTGCGGCAGCACCGCGTGCCAGAAAAACGCATGCAGGGCCATGACCAGGGCCAGCCAGGCGTAGGTCTTGCTGACGAAAATCAACGAGAAACTCAACAGCGTGCACACCGCGCCGAACCGTACGATGGCCAGGCGGCGGCCGGTGTAGTCGCCCAGCCAGCCCCAGAGGTTGGGCGCCACGCAACGCATCAGCATGGGGATGGCCACCAGCTCGCCAATACGCGCGCTGGAGAAGCCCAAGTGATCGAAATACAACGCCAGGAACGGCGCCGTCGCCCCGAGCAGGGCGAAGTAGAACAGGTAGAAACTGGAGAGGCGCCAATAAGGGAGGGCTGTCACTGTCAGCCCGTCACAGCTGGCCCAGCACCGGCGTACTCACCTGCACATCGGCATTCTGACCACGATTGCGCAGCAGGTGGTCCATCAGCACGATAGCCATCATCGCCTCGGCAATGGGTGTGGCGCGGATGCCGACGCACGGGTCGTGGCGGCCCTTGGTAATCACGTCGACCGGGTTGCCGTGCACATCGATCGAGCGGCCCGGCGTGGTGATGCTCGATGTGGCCTTTAGCGCCAGGTGCGCAACGATCGGCTGGCCCGAGGAGATGCCACCGAGGATGCCGCCGGCGTTGTTGCTGAGAAACCCCTGCGGGGTCATCTCATCGCGATGCTCGGTGCCGCGCTGGGCCACGCAGGCGAAGCCGGCGCCGATTTCCACGCCCTTGACCGCGTTGATGCTCATCAGCGCGTGGGCCAGTTCGGCGTCGAGACGGTCGAAGATCGGCTCGCCCAGGCCCGGCTTCACACCCTCGGCCACGACGGTGATCTTCGCACCGACCGAGTCCTGGTCGCGGCGCAGCTGGTCCATGTAGGCTTCCAGCTCCGGCACCTTGTCCGGGTCGGGGCAGAAGAAGGCGTTGTCTTCGATGCTGTCCCAGGTCTTGAACGGGATCTCAATCGGGCCGAGCTGGCTCATGTAGCCACGAATGACGATGCCCTGGGTCGCCAGGTATTTCTTGGCAATGGCACCGGCCGCCACGCGCATCGCGGTTTCACGGGCCGAACTGCGGCCGCCGCCACGGTAGTCGCGCTCGCCGTATTTGTGATGGTAGGTGTAGTCGGCATGGGCCGGGCGAAACAGGTCCTTGATCGCCGAGTAGTCCTTGGACTTCTGGTCGGTATTACGGATCAGCAGGCCGATGGCGCAGCCGGTGGTGCGGCCTTCGAACACCCCGGAGAGAATCTCGACTTCGTCGGGTTCCTGGCGCTGGGTGGTATGGCGGCTGGTGCCGGGCTTGCGGCGGTCCAGATCACGCTGCAGGTCTTGCACAGACAGCTCGAGGCCGGGCGGGCAGCCGTCGACAATGGCGACCAACGCCGGGCCATGGCTTTCGCCCGCGGTGGTGACTGTGAACAGCTTGCCGAAGGTGTTGCCGGACATGCGGAGCGCTCCGTGAAATCAGTTGAATCAAGTCAACCGTAATAACTTAAGGCGGCCAGTATACGCAGGCTAACCGACTAGTTCATCCTCGAAACCTTACCGGTAGACATTGGTCCAACCGGCACCTCTCCAATGATGGCGCGATGATGCTGCGAGTTCTGCTGTTCACCCTCACCCTGTTTACCGTCGCGGCCCAGGCCGCCTCCCCCGTCGTGCTGCAACGGCCCATCAGCCTGGACACCGGCAGCGGCGAGCTGTTTGGCTCGCTGCTGTTGCCGCAGTCCGACCAACCCGTGCCGGTGGTGCTGATCATCGCCGGTTCAGGTCCCACCGACCGCAACGGCAACAGCGCCGACGGCGCGCGCAACGACAGCCTCAAGCGCCTGGCCTGGGTGCTCGCCCGGCACAATATCGCCAGCGTGCGCTATGACAAACGCGGCGTGGCCGCCAGCCTTGCCGCGACCCCGGATGAACGCAACCTGACCCTCGACGCCTACGTGGCCGACGCCGTGGCCTGGGGCACGTTGCTCAAGGCTGACAAGCGCATGGGCCCGTTGATTGTGCTGGGCCACAGCGAAGGCGCGCTGGTTGCCGCCCTCGCTGCGCCGCAGTTGAATCCGGCCGGAGTGATTTCCTTGTCCGGCAGCGCCCGCCCGGTCGACCAGGTGATTCGCCAGCAACTGGCCGATCACCTGCCACCGGCGCTGTTGCTGCGCAGCAACGACATTCTCGACCACCTCAAGGCCGGCCAGGTGGATAACGATGTGCCGCGCCCACTGGAAGGTATTTTCCGACCCAGCGTGCAGCCCTATCTGATCAGCCTGTTTCGCGCCGATCCCTCGGCAGCCTTTGCGCGCTTGAGCATGCCGGCCCTGATCATCCAGGGCACCAACGACATACAGGTCGGCGTGGACGATGCCCGGCAATTGAAAAAGGCCAAGCCCGACGCACAGTTGACCGTGATCGAAGGCATGAACCACGTGATGCGCATCGTGCCCAACAACGTCAAGCAGCAACTGGCGTCCTACAACGATCCGAAATTGCCCCTTGCGGCCGAGTTAGGCGAGCGGATAGCGCGCTTTATCGACGGCCTTGCACCGCGTTAAGCGGCCATTGGCCTCCAGTCCTGGAGAAAACGGCCGATAAGCCCAGAGCCGACAGTAAAAAGACTGTCGGCTCGCAGGGCTTGGACAGGATCGCGCCGCATGACAACCATCGAAGCAACACCCGAACCCACCGCTGACATCCCGGCTGAAGCCGAGGCCGCCGCTGCGGCGGCGCTGCCTTGGGCGGACGTACACGCCGAACATTTCAAGATGCTGCGCCTCGCCCCGTTGGCCATCGACCGTGCGACCGGCGCGCGGCCCTTGCGGTTTGTACAGTTCGGTTACGCCGAGCGCCATGATTCGCATCACAGCCTGTTGCGCCTGGTCATCCAGTTGCCCGGCCAGCGCGTTCGGCGCGAGCAGAACACCCTGGATATCTGGGTGGACCACGATAAACATCGCGTGCACTTCGGCCCGGGCAACAGCCTGGAAATCGAACCGGCCAACCGTGGCCTCGGCCGCTTCCTGGTGGCCCAGGCCGCCGCATGGGCCAAGAAGAAGTGGTCACACTACCGCGTCGATGGCGTCGACCTGGCCAACAAGGACGCGCTCAACGAAGCCACGCGCCTGCGCCGCGACCACTTCCTGCGCGTCCAGGGTTTTGACGTGGCCTATGCCGACGTGCAACACCTCAAGGGCAACGTACAGCCGGGCAAAGTCAGCGATGTGCTGGACAGCTGGAACACCGAGAAAGTGCAATTCGTGGAAATCCTCGAAGCTGCGCAGATGCTGCAACAGGCCGAGCAGAACCTGGCCGAGCAGGAAGTGAAGCTGCGCAAGGAAGAGGAAAAGGTGCTCAAGTTCAAACGCGAAGACAGCGGGCTGCGCTTTACCATCACCTGCCTGGTGGCATTTACCGTGTTTCAGGCGGGGCTGTTGATCTGGATTGCCACGCACCGTTAACAGACTGGAATGCAATCAAATGTGGGAGGGGGCTTGCCCCCGATAGCGATGTATCAGTTAGCAATGCATTTACTGACACTGCCTCACCGGGGCATAGGTATCTACACAACTCAGCAGCGCCCAACCGTAACCACGATGCGAAGCGAGTCGCTCTTGATCTTGATCTGCTTTTGATCTTGATCTCAGGCGCCCCGTCAAACCACGCTGGCCGAACGCAGGCTTGAATCCGTGGGTAACCCGGCAGGACGCCGGGTTAGCCGCCCCGCGCCATGGATGGCGCGTGGCGGCGGCCCACGGATTCAAGCCTGCGTTCGGGCACACCGAGCCTAGGCGAGGTGCCGAGTGGTGGGGCAAGAGCGTTTTGCTTACTTTTGCGCTTTTCAAAAGTGAGCCGCCGTCAGGGCGGAACCCTAAGTGGCCGTTACCGCAGAAACGGATATGTACTCGATCTGATCCAACATCCTGGTCGGCCCAGAGGCCGCCATCGGGGGCAAGCCCCCTCCCACATTTGAGCCAGGATCGACACAAAATCCTGGTCGGCTCTGAGGCCGCCATCGGGAGCAAGCCCCCTCCCACAGTTGGGCCAGGATCGACACAAAATCCCGGTCGGCTCTGAGGCCGCCATCGGGGGCAAGCCCCCTCCCACAGTTGGGCCAGGATCGACACAAAATCCCGGTCGGCCCGGAGGCCGCCATCGGGAGCAAGCCCCCTCCCACATTGACCGAGTTAAACGCGGGCGGCGAAGATTGCCTGATGCTGGCGGCACTGCTCAGCCGTGAGCATGAACACCCCATGTCCACCCCGCTGGAAGTCCAGCCAGGCGAAATCCACTTCCGGGTACAGCGCTTCAACATGCACTTGGCTGTTGCCCACTTCAACGATCAGCAAACCCTTCTCGGCCAGGTGGTCCACCGCTTGGGCCAGCATCCGCCGTACCAGGTTCAAGCCGTCGTCACCGCAAGCCAGGCCCAGCTCAGGTTCGTGCTGGTATTCATCCGGCATATCGGCGAAGTCTTCGGCGTCCACATACGGCGGATTGGACACAATCAGATCGAAGCGCTGACCCGGCAGCCCGTCAAAGCCGTCGCCCTGCACGGTATAGACGCGCTCATCGACGCCGTGGCGCTCGATGTTCTGGTTGGCCACTTCGAGGGCTTCGAAGGACAAGTCACCCAGCACCACCTCGGCCTCGGGGAACTCATAGGCACAGGCGATGCCGATGCAACCGGAGCCGGTGCACAAGTCGAGAATGCGCGCCGGCGGCTGGGCCAGCCAGGGTTCGAAGCGGTTTTCGATCAACTCGCCAATCGGTGAGCGCGGAATCAGCACGCGCTCATCAACGATAAACGACATGCCGCAGAACCAGGCCTCCTTGAGCAAGTAGGCCGTGGGCACGCGGTCATGGATGCGCCGATGCAGCAAACGCTGCACATGGGAAATTTCCTCTTCTTCCAAATTGCAGTCCAGGTAGCTGTCGGCAATTTCCCATGGCAGATGCAGGGCGCCGAGCACCAGTTGCCGGGCTTCGTCCCAGGCATTGTCGGTGCCGTGGCCAAAAAACAGGTCTTCCCCATGGAAACGGCTGACAGCCCAACGGATATGGTCGCGCAAAGTGCGCAGGCGGGAAGTGATCACGGGGCAGACTCCTGGAAAAAACGACTGGCGATTCTAACAGCGTTCATCTGTACCGACGATGTACGAAATACCGCTGCCGCATGTCGGATTTCATCCAAATCCCCCCTAATGACTTAAACAAGCCACCCCCTTGACATGGCTGCACGCCAGCAACGGCGTACCTTACGCGGGTAGCGATTCACAGAACCGCTCAGCCAGTGGACAATGGCGCAAAAGCCCCCCTGACAGGAGCCCCAGAATGTCCGTTCCAAAGACGATGTTTCAAATCAGCGGTCGTGGTTACGCAGCTGCCAACCTTGCCCATGCGACCCTCGTGATCATCGACGCTCAGAAGGAATACCTCAGCGGCCCACTCGCCCTCTCGGGCATGGACGCGGCGGTCGGCAACATCAAGCAATTGGTGACCGCTGCGCGCAACGCCGGACGCCCGATTGTGCATGTGCGCCACCTGGGCACCGTCGGCGGCCTGTTCGATCCGCAAGGCGAGCGCGGCGAATTCATCCCTGGCCTTGAGCCTGAAGGCGACGAAACCATTATCGGCAAGCTGTTGCCCAGCGCCTTTCACGGCACCGGCCTGGAGAAACACCTGCAGGACCTGGGTTCGCTGGACCTGATCGTCTGCGGATTCATGAGTCATTCAAGCGTCAGCACCACGGTACGTGCCGCCAAGAACCTCGGCTTTCGCTGCACCCTGGTGGAAGATGCCTGCGCGACACGCGACTTGCCCTGCAAAGGTGGCGTGCTCAGTGCCGAACATGTGCAGCAAACCGAAATGGCCATCATGGCCGACAACTTCGCGACCCTGGCGTTGACCAAAGATCTGATCTGATCGTCTCTGTGATGAGCGGTGTGCCCATGTTCATTGCCCCGCTCATCCGCAAGGCCTGCTCATTTCGCGCATTTGCCCCGGGCGCAGGAACAACCTGTGTATCTTCCGGTCGAAGGGCCGATACCCTGGAGGAAAGGTCGGAATGAAGATATCCGATGGTTTTGATGCTCGTCGCTTGCGCCCCAAGGGCCCGAGCAATTGGCGTCTGCGCCTGGTGGCGGGCATTGCCGCGCTGCTGGCGATCGTAGGTCTGCTGTTGGCTGGCGCTGGTGGCGCCGGTCTGTTTGGGCATTCGCCGGCACTCGGCGAGCTGAATGCCAGCCCTGGCGGTTCAGCGATCCTGCTGGGGATCGGCCTGTTGGTGCTGTGGTTGGGGGTATGGCTCTGGCGCCGCAGCCGTCGGAAAATGCGCCAGCCGTTGTCGTTGAATATCGCCTCGCACCTGATGAAAAAGCACGACTAATGGCGCTTGGATAGTATTCGACGCGCCGCAGCCGCCGCGATTTAGGTAAACTGCCCGCCCTTCGCGGAGGCTGACATGCAAGACGACGACTTTTCCCTGTTCAAGAACGAGCTGCGCGGCGTCAAGCCGATCAAGCACGACCGCGCCGACACCGGCAAACCCAAGGCTGACCGGGCGCAAATCGCCAAGCTGCGCCAGGCCGCCACCGTGCGCACCGATGCCACCACCGTGGATGGCTTGTCGGATCAGTTCGTGATCGACGTCGGCCCCGAAGATGAATTGATGTGGGCCCGCGATGGGGTGCAGGAAAGCCAGATGCGCAAGCTCAAGGCCGGCCAGATCCCGTTCGAGGGCAGCCTCGACCTGCACGGCATGACCGTGGAAAAAGCGCGGGAAACCCTATGGGCCTTCCTCGCCGAAGCCACCAAGTTCGAAATCCGCTGCGTGCGAGTCACCCACGGCAAGGCCGTGCGGCTGGACGGCAAGCGGCCGATGATCAAGAGCCACGTCAATACCTGGCTGCGTCAGCACACCCAGGTGCTCGGCTTTACCTCCTGCCAGGCCCGCCACGGCGGGGCCGGCGCGGTGTATGTGATGCTCAAGCGCACCATGATGGAGGGGCGCGACGAGTAACCAATAAAAAGCCCAGCACTCAGGCTGGGCTGTCAATCAGGAGGACGGGGCTTTTATTCGCCGGCGAACTCTCTAGCTTTTTTCTCTCTTGCCAGTGAGATGACGGCTTTTTGCATCGTGATTGCAGTATTGGCTGCGCTTCGATAGACCGCCCGCCTCTCCTCTACCGAACAGCTTCGGAAAAAGTCGGACATGGTTGTGGAAGGATATTTTTCTATTGCGTCCGTAATTTCGCCTTTCATGAGGCTACTCCGGTCAATATTTGCTCAAGTTGTTCAGGATGGTAGGGCTGCCTGACCAGTTCGTCAATTTCGTCAGTTGAAAGGTCGATGCCAATCTCGGCGTCGTTCCCATCAGTATTCTTGAGAATCACATCGACCTGGATTTTTTCCAGAAACTCGCGCTTCAATTGGCACACCGTCGCCTTGGATGCATAGAACTGGCGAACGAATTCCACGCAAGGGATGTTCCTGCCTTCAACGGCTTCCCGTGCAAGCACAAATTCCCATGCCAGCTCCGGCTTTTGATACACATACATGATTTGCACTGAGCGGTGTTTCTTGCCGAGCGCACGCTGGATGTTTTTTCGCGCAACGTCGAGATTCGCGAGAGTCCCATCCAGAAGAAATGACTGTCGCTGCTGATAAACGAGGTCGATGGCCCGCTCCACCATAATGGTTACGCCGCGCTGAAACAGGCTCGAATTCGCACCGTTATACTCAGGAAAATAATCCCTGAAGTCGTCAGGGTCGATACGAAGCGTTTTGGCCCCATGCGCCTCCATCAGATTGACAAAGGACTTCGAGACCTCAGTCTTACCGGCGCCAGGAGAACCCGCCATAAAAACCGAGACGGGATATTCTTCACCGGGATAGCGAGTCAAGCAGGCCAAATCCCTGGCAATTCGTGTGCGATTCGCCTTGGCGAAGCCAACGGCACGCTCTGCGATACTTCGTTCCCGTGGCGTCATCACATACTCCTCACTGGAGGCCGACTTTAACATCGGCTTCGTGCGGGAATACACCTGTCGCCGTACCTACGCTACTATGTGCGCCAATCACCAGCGCACACTGCGATATCCGCGCGGTAATAACGCTTCATATTGGTACAGGCATACACCGTACCGCTCTGAAACCCATACGGAAACAGTCCTGTGACATTGGAACAAAACTACACCGCGATTCTCGGCCAACTCGGCGAGGACGTCTCCCGCGAGGGTCTGCTCGACACGCCAAAGCGTGCCGCCAAGGCAATGCAGTACCTCTGCCGCGGTTATGAACAGACGCTCGAAGAAGTCACCAATGGCGCCTTGTTCAGCTCCGACAACAGCGAAATGGTGCTGGTCAAGGACATCGAGTTGTACTCGCTGTGCGAACACCACCTGCTGCCGTTTATTGGCAAGGCCCACGTGGCGTACATCCCGAGCGGCAAAGTGCTGGGCCTGTCGAAGGTCGCGCGGATCGTCGATATGTATGCGCGTCGCCTGCAGATCCAGGAAAACCTCAGCCGCCAGATCGCTGATGCGGTGCTGGAAGTGACCGGCGCCCTCGGCGTAGCGGTGGTGATCGAGGCCAAGCACATGTGCATGATGATGCGCGGTGTGGAAAAACAGAACTCGTCGATGATTACATCGGTGATGCTCGGTGAGTTCCGTGAAAACGCGGCCACCCGCAGCGAGTTTCTCAGCCTGATCAAGTAAACGGCTGTGCAGCAAAAAGCCGGCGTTCATCGCCGGTTTTTTTTCGTCCGTAAAATTCAGGTAAGCTGCGACCCCTTCTCCATGGGCAAGAGGCTTTCAGCCATGTTCGTCAAAGCACTTCGAGTAGGCCTCGGCCAGATCATCATCGCCGGCGACTTCCTGACCCGTCCGCGCAAAAAGCAGCGGCCCGCCGAACAACAGGCGCAGGTGAATGAAGCGGCCAAAGGCCTGACCCTGTATCAGTTCCATGCCTGCCCGTTCTGCGTGAAGACCCGTCGTACCCTGCATCGCCTGAATGTGCCGGTGGCGCTCAAGGACGCGAAAAACAATGCGCAGGATCGCCAGACTCTGCTGGAGCAAGGCGGCAAGATCAAGGTGCCGTGTCTGCGCATCGAAGACAACGGCCAGACTACCTGGATGTATGACTCAAAGGTGATCATTGATTACCTGGACAAGCGCTTCGCCGCGATCTGACAGACCTGCGCAGATCCAATGTGGGAGGGGCGGTGCGACGATTCGACTTGCCCCCGATGGCGGCCTCTGGGCCGACCAGGAT
>NZ_CVTO01000161.1:21536-48789 GCF_900004715.1 Pseudomonas sp. 24 E 13 | reverse complement strand
TCAAGATCAAGAGCGGCTCGCTTCGCATCGTGGTTACGGTTGGGCGCTGCTGAGTTGTGTAGATACCTATAGCTATCGGGGGCAAGCCCCTCCCACATTCAGTTCGCTGCTGGCAACTCCAGGTCCAGCAACGCCGACCCAAGACATTTGCCATGGGCATCCAGCGCCAGCGAGCGGGTCACGCCGCCGCGCAGGATGCCCGGCAACACAAAATTCAGCGCCTGCACATTGGGCAGTTCATAACGCCGGACCGGCGCAGCGCCGGGCTCCAGCAAATCGGCAAAGAACTCGGCCACGTGCTCGGCCGTCAGTTGTTCGCACAGCCACGGATAGTCTTCGGCGCGATAGGCAATGATCGAGATGTTCGACGTGTCGCCCTTGTCCCCGGTACGGGAATGGGCCAGCGTGTGCAGTTTCATCCTTCAATCCTCGGTTTGACGTCGCCACGGGGCAATAACAACGACGCCACCGCCACCACCTGGCGCACGCTCTTGCTCGCTCCCCCACCGCCGGCCGGGCCGTTGGTGTAGAGGGTTTCCACTTCGTTACCGACGCGCACGGCGTCACCGCGATCCTCACAACGAGCAGCGACGCGCAGGCGCACCTCCCAGGGCTCAACGTGGCTGCGCGGCCCGTGCAATGAGTCCATGCCGATCAACTCGGCGCGTACGTCCTGCATCTTCACGCCGGTCAGCTCCAGACGCTTGAGCACTACATCCCGCGCCAATTGCGCCCGTGCGACAGCGCCCGGACCGCCGTAGGACATCTGCCCCTCACCGATCCAGCCGTCCAGATAACCGACGCTGACCTTCAGCTGTTCAGGCCGGGCACGACCGTCGGCACCCTGGGCACGCACCCGATCAATGCCCTCCTCGACAAAGCCCACCCGTGAAAAGTCGGCCGTGACATCCGGGGTCAGATACGCTTGCGGGTCGTGCACTTCGTAGATCAATTGCTCGCTGCAGGTGGCGCGGCTGACCTGTCCACCGGAGCCCGCCACCTTGGTGATCAAGGCATGTCCGTCGGCGTCGACCTCGGCCAATGGAAAGCCCAGGCGTGCCAGGTCATCCACATCCTTGCGGCCTGGGTCGGCGAAATAACCACCGCTGACCTGCCCCGCACACTCGAGCAAATGCCCGACCAGGGTGCCCCTGCCCAGGCGCTGCCAATCGTCGGCGGCCCAGCCGAATTCAAACATCTGCGGCGCGAGAAACAATGACGGGTCGGCCACACGCCCCGTAATCACTACATCGGCGTCAGCGCGCAAGGCCTCAAGGATGCCCTCCACGCCCAGGTAGGCATTCGCCGAAACCAGCCGTTCACCCAGTGCGCCCACGGTCTGGCCGTTGTCCAGCCACTGCTCGGGCCGCAACGCCTGCAACACGTCGTCGCCCACCACGGCCACCACCTTGAGGTTCACCCCCAGTTCACCGGCGATGCGCCGCACTTCGGCCGCGGCCGAGACCGGGTTGGCGGCGCCCATGTTGGTGATAACGCGCAGACGACGGCGGCCCGGTTGCCGCCCGACAAAGGGCAGCACCCGCTGCATGCGCTCACTCAACAAGGGGTCGTAGCCGCCTGCCGGATCGCTGATACGCGCCTGTTGCGCCAGGGCAATGGTGCGTTCGGCCAGGCATTCGAACACCAGGTAATCCAGGTCGCCCTGTTCGGCCAGTTCCACGGCGGGTTCGATACGGTCACCGGAGTAGCCGGCGCCGGCGCCGATGCGCAAGGTTTTCATCTCAGATAACTCCTCTTAGATAACGCCCAAAAGCAGCGCGGTCAGGGTCATCAGCACCGACGCGGCAAACAGAAAAGGAATGGTGAAGCGCTGGTGATCGGCCAGTTCGATCTTGCACAGGCCCACCAGCAGGAAGGTCGCGGGGGTCAACGGGCTGACCGGGAAACCGGTGGTGTGCACACCCAGCAACGAGGCCTGGGCCACTTGCAGCGGGTCGACGCCCAGCGCCTTGCCGACTTCGGCGATCACCGGCATCACGCCGAAATAGTAGGAATCGGGATCGAACAACATGCTCAACGGCATGGAAATAAAGCCGACCACCGCCGGGATCAACTTGCCATGGCCGGCGGGAATCTGCGCCACCGCCACTTCGGCAATCGCCTTGAGCATGCCGGTGCCTTGCATGATGCCGGTGAACACGCCGGCGGCGAGCAGGATGCTGGCCATGGTCAGGGCGGTTTTGGCATGGGCGTCGATACGCGCGCGCTGGGCGTCGACATTGGGGTAGTTGATGCACAACGCGACGACGGTGCCGAGCATGAACATCACCACCGGGTCGACCCAGCCGGCGATCATCACCACCATCACCAGCAGAGTGAGCATCAGGTTGACCCAGAACAGCCGTGGACGGCGCAGCTTGATATCGTCGTCACTGAGCACCCGTTGCGGCACCGCGTCGACGCTGGAACCGGCGCCCAGGCCCAGGCGTTTTTCTTCCCGATGACCCAGCCACCAGGCGCAGGCGAACACAAAGATCAGCCCGACGATCTGCACCGGGATCAGCGGTTGGAACAGGTCCGCCACCGGCACATGCAACGCCGCGGACGAGCGCAGCACCGGCCCGGTCCACGGCAGGAAGTTGACCCCGGCGGCCATCGCACAGACGCAGGCCAGGATGCGCTTGTCGATGCCCAGCCGGGTGTACAACGGCAACATCGCCGGCACCGTCACCAGAAAGGTCACCGCGCCGGAGCCGTCCAGGTGCACCAGCAGCGCCAGGGTCGCGGTGCCGACGACAATCCGTGTAGGACGCGTGCCGACCGTGCGCAGGATGCGATCAATGATCGGGTCGAGCATGCCGGCGTCGGTCATGATCCCGAAGAACAGGATCGCAAACACAAACATGCCAACGACCGGGGCGACGTTCTTGATGCCAGTGATGATGAACCCGCTGGTTTGCAGGCCGAACCCACCGATCAACGCGGCGATGATCGGCAAGGCAATCAGGGCCACCAGGGGCGAGAGACGCTTGCTCATTACAGCGGCGAGCAGGCAGAGGATGGTAATGACGCCCAGGGTTGCAAGCATGGGGTACTCCAGAGCGGCCTTGGTGGCCGGTTATTGTTTTCCCTGGAGTATTGGAAGCGGGTTAGTCTTTGTAAATTGGAATATTCGGCATAGCACGTTCGGAAAAACAAAACGAAGTGACCTCATGAAAAATAGCATCCAGCACATCCAGGCCTTCCTCGCTGTCGCCCGTACCGGCAGTTTCACCAAGGCCGCCAACGAGCTGCATCTGTCTCCGTCAGCCCTCACCGTGCAGGTGCAACAACTGGAAGACTGGCTGGGCGTCGCCCTGCTCGACCGCAGCCCGCGCCACGTGAGCATCACCGCCGCCGGCCAGGAGGCGCGTGGCCCCATGGAAAAATTGCTGCTGGACCTGGACAACATCGTCACCGGCTCGCGTGACCTCGCCGCCCTGCGCCGGGGTGTGGTCACCCTCGCCGCCCTGCCCTCGGTGTGCGCCGGCAGCCTGCCGCCGGTGTTGCGCTTGTTTCGCGAGCGCTTCGCCGGGATTGAAGTGCGCCTGCATGACCTGGTGGCCCATCGCATTCATGCCCAGGTGCGTTCCGGCGAGGTGGATTTCGGCATCGGCGTGAGTGCGCGCCTGAGTCATGGCCTGGACTTCGTGCCGGTGTTGAATGACCGGCTGTGCGCGTTTGTGCCATTGAACCATGGACTGACGCGCTATCGGTCACTGACCCTGGCGCAATTGGCAGACCAACCGATCATCCTGACCGGACGCGACAGCAGCGTGCGCGAGCAAGTAGACGCGCTGTTCGACCAGACACGACTGACGCTGAACGCGGGCATGGAAGCCAACTACATGTCGACGGTATTGGCGTTGGTGCGCCAAGGGTTGGGGATCAGTGTGCTGCCGGAGTCGGCGGCGGACAGCCTGGAGGGGTTGCAGCGGATCACGATCGATCATCCTGGAGTGAACCGGGAGATCGGGTTGATCACTCGCAGTGGGATGGCGTTAAGCCCGGCAGCACAGCGCTGCTTTGACCTGCTAAATAAAGAGTTATCTGACTCACCATTGAGCTAAATGGTCGCAGAGGGCTTGGCGATCACCACCCTCTGTAGGAGCGAGCTTGCTCGCGAAAAACTCACAGGCACCGCGTTCATTCAGGAAGCACGCGTTATCGTTGACGTTTTTCGCGAGCAAGCTCGCTCCTACATCAGGGCTTGCCCCCACCTTTTGATTGCATGATCAGTCCAGCATCGGGACATGCCGAGGATGACTGGCCACCCGCTGCAGCCACGCCTGCACCGCCGGATACGGCGCCAGATCAAACCCGCCTTCATGGGCCACATGGGTGTAGGCATACAACGCGATATCGGCAATCGAATAGTGCTCGCCCACCAGATACGGCGTGGCTTGCAGCTGGCGCTCCATCACCCTCAACGCCTTGTAACCGCCCTTGTGGCTCGTCTTGTATTCCTCAAGACGATCCTGCGGCATGTTCAGGTAAAACTGGATAAACCGCGCCACGGCAATATACGGTTCGTGGCTGTATTGCTCGAAGAACTGCCACTGCAACACTTGGGTACGCAAGCGCGGCTCGCTGGGCAGGAAGTCGCTGCCATCGGCGAGAAAGTTGAGGATCGCGTTGGACTCCCACAGGCAGGTACCGTCTTCCAGCTCCAGCACCGGGATCTTGCCGTTGGGATTCTTCGCCAGGAACTCAGGGGTCTGGGTGTCGCCCTTGAGAATATCGATATCGATCCATTGGTACGGGATGCCCAACAGGTTGAGCATCAATTTGATCTTGTAGCAGTTGCCCGATTTGTAATCGCCATAAACCTTGTACATGGGCTCCCCTTATGCCGCTTGACGCGCCCGGAACGAACGCCTGCGTCCACAAAGTGCGGCTATCCGCGGTTTGTTTCAAGGCGCTGCGCAGAATAAATCCGTCCGACTGCCGTGGTGGACGGCCTTTCATCCCTTTCTGCGCAGATAATCGAAAACATTATTTGCTTTATTTGTATACAAAAGCATAATTCGCTTCGTGCGAGTTCCTGACCTATCAGTCAACAAAACTCGCCGGTACCTCAAAGCGCTGCTGCCCACTCATGTGACCGGCGCTGGAAATAACAATAAAACGATTGAGGAGTACGCGCTGTGGATAGCCGCAAAACCGAAGCCCCCACCCTGGACCTCAGCCCGCCGCACCACGGCTGGCTCGAACGCCTGTTCAAACTGCGCTTGCATGGCACCACAGTGAAGACCGAGCTGATCGCCGGCCTTACCACCTTCATCACCATGGCCTACATCATCTTCGTCAACCCCAACATCATGGCCGATGCGGGCATCGACCATGGTGCGGCGTTCGTCGCCACCTGCATCGCCGCCGCGCTGGGCTGCCTGTTGATGGGCCTGTACGCCAACTGGCCGGTGGGCCTGGCACCGGGCATGGGCCTGAACGCGTTTTTCACCTACACCGTGGTTGGCACCATGGGCTACCACTGGGAGACCGCCCTCGGTGCGGTGTTTATCTCCGGCGTGCTGTTCATGATCCTGACCCTGTCGCGCATCCGTGAATGGCTGCTCAACAGTATTCCCGTGAGCCTGCGCCACGCCATGGGCGCCGGGGTAGGCCTGTTCCTCGGCGTGATCGGTCTGAAAACCGCCGGGATCATCGTCGACAGCCCGGCGACCCTGATCAAGCTCGGCTCCCTGCACGAGCCCGCGCCGCTGCTGGCGGCGGTGTGTTTCCTGCTGATCGCCATTCTCAGCTATCACCGCGTGTTCGGCGCGATCCTCATCAGCATCATCGCCGTCAC
This sequence comes from Pseudomonas sp. 24 E 13, assembly GCF_900004715.1. Lineage (NCBI taxonomy): Bacteria > Pseudomonadati > Pseudomonadota > Gammaproteobacteria > Pseudomonadales > Pseudomonadaceae > Pseudomonas > Pseudomonas sp. 24 E 13. The sequence continues at coordinate 42,980 of NZ_CVTO01000161.1, read as the reverse complement.
GTTGGCCGGCTGGGGCCTGGGCCTGGTGCATTACAACGGCATTCTCTCCACCCCACCGAGCCTGGCGCCGACCTGGATGGCCATGGACGTGATGGGTGTGTTCAATGTGAGCATGATCAGCGTGGTATTTGCCTTTCTTTTTGTACACATGTTCGACACCGCAGGTACACTGATGGGCGTTGCGCAACGTGCGGGCCTGGTGAACGCCGATGGCAAGATCGACAACCTGTCCCGCGCGCTGAAGGCCGACAGTGCCTCCAGTGTATTCGGCGCCATGGTCGGCGTACCGCCCGTGACCAGCTACGTGGAAAGCGCCGCCGGTGTGGCAGCCGGTGGCCGTACCGGGCTGACGGCGGTAACGGTGGGCGTGCTGTTTGTGGCGGCGATGTTCTTCGCGCCGCTGGCCGGCATGATTCCCGCCTACGCCACCGCCGGCGCGCTGATCTACGTGGCAATGCTGATGATGGCGAGCATGGCGCATATCAACTGGGATGAAGCCACCGACAGCATTCCGGCGATCGTCACCGCGATCATGATGCCGCTGACGTTTTCGGTCGCCGACGGCATTGCGCTGGGGTTCATCACCTATGTGGCGCTGAAGGCCGGCACCGGCAAGTACCGCGAGATTTCCGTCAGCCTGTGGGTGTTGTGCGCGATTTTCATTGCGAAGTTCGTATTTTTATAAAAGGAGCAAATGATGACCCTGGATACCTGGCTGCTGTTCAGTGGGGCTGCATTGATCGTGATCCTGATTCCAGGGCCACTGTCGCTGCTGATGATCAGCAACAGCCTCAACTACGGCCTGCGCCGCTCGTACCCGGCGTTTTTGGGCGGAGTGTTTGCGTCGATCTGCCTGTTGAGTGCTTCGGCCTTGGGTCTGGGGGCCTTGTTGCTGGCCTCGGAACAGCTGTTCAGTGCCTTGAAAATCGTCGGCGCGGCCTATCTGTTTTATCTCTCCTGGCAGAGCTGGCAGCAATCGCGCCAACCGAACCGGGGCGCCGTAATGCCTGCGGCCACGGCAACACCCCGGTTCCGCACGCTATTTGGCCGGGCCTTTGTCCTGGGTGCCAGCAACCCTAAGGACATTCTGTTTTTCGCGGCCTTCCTGCCGCAGTTTCTCAATAGCCAGCAGGCTTTCCTGCCACAGTTGTTGACCATGATCGCCACCTGGACGGTGCTCGACCTGCTGTGCAAGCTGGCCTACGGCCTGGGTGCCCATGGCGCAGCGCGTTACTTGCGCAGCGGTTCGGGCCAGAGCTGGTTCAACCGTATCAGCGCCGCGCTGTTCGGCGGCGCCGGGGCGGTATCGCTGATTAATCGATAGGGACCAGTTTGATGAAGTAAACGCTTGGAGGCACTTCCCCAAAGGTAGGCCACTGAATGCCCGCCATTATCCGAACCAGACGATTTTCCTGCAGTGCGGTTTTCACCTCGACGGGTAATGACGGGTCTGCGTGGAACCAGCGATTATCAAGCCTGGCACCGATTTTGATGCTGCCCTTTTCAACCCACTGGAAGGCCACGTAATACAGTTGGGTTGGAGAGTTGGGATGGGTAGCGATCAATTCCTGTACGGTTTTTTTCCCGTAGCGTGTCACCGAGATATCCCGAAAATCGAAGCCCTGCGACGTCAGCACTGCCTTGACTGCCGCGATTTGCGCAGTCTGCCTATCGGCCACAACCGCTTTACCACCGCGCTGGAGCTTAGGGTCTGGCCTGACCGTGAAGTCTACCCGCGTGAAACCAGGCGCCTTGCCATCGTAACCGATGTGTATGAACTCTCGATCCAGATCGTGAGGACGCAATAGGCGCAGCAAATCATCCGTCTGGCCTGGCTTGGCAGGGCGTGTGGGTAGCCAATCGTCGATCGCCGCACGCACGTTGAGCATATGACCGGCCGTTGCCGGGCGCTTTGGACCTGATAACTCAATCACCCTCTCGACGGTGAATGCCCGGCTATGGCGGGTCATGGTGGGGAAGGACGAACTCACGTAGTCCGTCAAAGGCCTGTCGAACAGTGGGGCATGGACCCGCCATTCACGGGCTTGAACATATGACACCGGAAGAGGCTGCTCAAGCAGCGCCGTCGTCGTCCAGCGCTCAATGTCCACCCCCGCCAACGAAACCAGCGGCTCATTTTTGTAAATAAACTGAATGCCATTCGATGGAGCCGAATTGCCCTCGGGAAGCAGCCTGAAATAACTGCTCGCCGGATCCATCAGGCCGGAATTGGGGGGAGCCGCCCGAAGGACATTGTGAGGGTATCCGCGCGCATCCTGCGCAATATGGAACACCCCGGCAGACGGAGAATGCGATATCGGCCCTACCTCATGAGGTGGAATGCGCCACTGCTGCCAATGGGTAGCCGTCGAGACTGATTGCAGAATCGTGTTTGGCACAGCATCGCGCGAGGCCCTGGAGGGGTTCCAGTCGGATTGCGGCCCAGGCACTCTCCACGGGCTGAGGACGCCGGAACTGGGGCCCGGTTGTGGCGCATCCGCCCCCAGCAGCCATTCATGGGGCTGCTCGATGTGTAGAATCAGCTCATCTTCGCCCTGGCTATTTTTCAGGCGCAGCCCCCGGTCGTTCTCGCGTGTGTATACCCGGTAAACATCTTTACCCTCGCGGATAAACTGCTGGCCCTCTTTCACATACCGACCTTTACCGCCCGGCCCCGCCAGTTCAACGGCCCCGTCCAAACTGCCAAAGGACTGGAAGTGGTTCAGCAGATGAGGTGGTTTGATCGGTGACGGTTTCAGGCCGGCATGTGTACCCGGGAGGATTCGTTGATGACGATGCAAACGCCCCAGAGCGCCACGCGAAACGCGCGCGCCTTTTGAGGAGGGCGCAAAGGATGTCAGCACGTCTATGAATGCCATCATCGTCAAGAACACCACATCCACAGCGTCATGGGCTGACCCGCTGAAATGAAAGCGCCGCGCGGCTAGCAGCATTTCATAAAGGCTGACGCCAACGCCCAGCACCGGGACAAAACCCAGCAGACCGCGAATCGTCGCGTCGCGCTGCTCCCCCAGACGTAGCTCGCGGTAGTGCTCAAGTGCTTGGGAAGACTGGGATTGGGCTTGGGTACGACGTTGCAGATCGAACACCTGCGCATGGGCCAACAACGCCATGGCATTACCCGAGTGGGTGGGTGCAGCCGCTAACCAATGTTCAGGCTGCGACTCAATCTGCTCTTTGATCAACGCCTCGACACTGGCCGGGTCTACCCCCGGCGTCTTTGGCGGGGCCGCGAAAAACTTCACGATCTCAGTAAACGCACTATAGAAGGCGGGCAGGACTGGCTGAAGCGAGTGTTGCTCGCGAGGCAGTACCTGCAGGTCTTCACCGGGGTAACTGTCCAGCGCCTGCGCCTCCCAGCCAGGCGCCACCTGACGCGCCAACGCCTTCTGGTTTTCGGGCCGTGCACCGACAAGATTCAAGGCCTTCTGCGCTTCGCCCAAACTGGCATAGGCGACAATCACCTGGCTGGCCGCCGCCATGGGCCAATACACCACACAGAGCCCTGAGGACTGGTCATGAATAAATAACAGGCCGGCGATGTGCCGATCATGTGCCGGGGCAGCATCCATCAGCCGCAGAACCGCCAACTGTAGGTCGAACCCCTCTTTTTTCAGGTCACTTGCCGACCGGGCTGCCATCGCCAGGGTAAACAGACGCTGGGCTTTATCACTCAAGCCTTGCTGGGCTGCAGAGTACAGCTGCATGTGGGCACGCTGTTGCAAAGCCCTATAGATCAGGGCCTGCGAGAGGCCTGGGGACGTGGCCTGAGCAGACGCCGACGGATAAAATGCTTTGATGATCAACTTGTCGTACTCGCCACCCAGATCGAGCGAAGACAGGGTGTCGATCAGATAACGCACGCTCAAGCGCTCTTTCCAGGCCGGCTCCAGCCATTTTGCCCGGTTCAACCGCCAGCGGGTCCAGGGCGCCTTGGGGTCGAGGTTGTGCAACGCCAATTGCAGGAGACTGAAGGTCGTTCGCCGTTGGCTGACGACCATTTTTATATCGCGATCGCCCACTGCGCACTGGCTCGACCAGCTGCACAATTGGGAACTGACATCATCGGGCATATCAAACAGAGGCGTGTCGATATCCAGCTGCGGGCAAACCCCGTCCTGGGTCAATCGCGCAATCAACGCAGTCCGGGCGAATGACTCCAGGCTCGGCAAGTCCAGCCATAGTTTGCGCTCCACCGCAAAGGCATTCGTCAGATAACGGCGTGACAACCGTCTGTAGTGCTTTCGCTTACGGGTTGAAGCACTACCCAACCACGACGGGAGTTTTTTGGCCTGAGTGGCGGCGACCTGCAGCAGGTTGATATTGGCCAGTGCCAGGGTGCGAGCATCATTGGCCGGTACTTGCAGGCACTCGAACAACTCCTGGGCCAGCAACATACGGCTTAACTGCGGATCGCTCACCTCACTGAACAACCGAACACCCGTGCCCACAAGCTTGTTCAACGCAGCGTAATGTTGCATCAGTTTAATGAACAGGTCCTTGAGCATCGTGCGCTTGATGGCCTCGTAGCTCACTCCCAATGGCGTGTCCTTGGGCACCCCATGGACCCAGCGCCGCGCCGCCGCGCGGTGATCACGCCCGATGCAGCGCCACAACACGGAGCCATCGCGGCTTTTCAGGCTGGCATTCAGGCCCTTGGCAAAAGCGTTCAAGTTATCAAAGGGCACCAGCCCGCCGTACAGGCCCGTCACGTATAACAACACTGAGTGTGGCCGATCAGGGTAAGCCTGGGCCTCATGGGTGGTCACGAGCAACGCGCCCAGCAACGGGTACGAGGGGCCGGACTCGCTGCCGACGGTTACCTGCAATACACAGGTATCCGTTGCGTTGTCGCCGGGGACCCAAGACTCACTCAACACCGTGTTCAATCGCTTCAGGTGCGCGGCAGGCAATAGGCTCAACTGCTGCAGCATCTGGGCTTCCAGAAGCAAAGCCCGGCCCAGGGCCGTCCCCACCAATGAACCGCGATTAGACGTACCCAAGGGCTGCTCAAGCCAGAACGCCTTCTGAAACATGCGCCCGTGCGGGCCATGAGCCCACTGACTCGCTGCACTCACGTGTTCCTGCCAACGCTGTTCAAGGCTCAAGAAGTCTTGATAAGGCTGGCTGCTTTTGCCCATATCCGTCGGATCCAACAACGCCATCAGGCCTTTTTCGTAACGTTTGAGTTGCGCTTCACGGGTCTTGAAGGCGAGGTCCGACGTCAGGCTTGCACACACAATCTCATGGCTGCGACGCTGACGATCCCATTCCGGCAAGGCGTCCAGGGCCTTTCCCAGCAACAGGCTGCGTGCCAGCCTGCGGCGGCCCTTTTCGATGAACTTGAGCAAGCGTTTCACATCGGGAGCGCTGAACGTCCCCGCACCTTGAACGCCCACTGCCGCAGGGTTGATCGACAAGGCACAGGCCACCTCGTTATCCCACTGACCCTCCAGCAGCTCGGTTGCACTGGCGAGCAACGCATCCTCCTGGTGCACACCGATAAGCTGAAGAGTGAGCGCCAGGGGCACCGCGCTTGGCATGTCACACAGTTCATGCCAACGACGCAGTGGCAAACACTGCCAAAGCACCTGGCTCAACGGGCCATTGACCAGCATTGGCAAATCACATTGCATTCGGTACCAGGAACTGAACTCGTAAAACTCGCGAGTCAGACCGGGCAGGTAAATCACGTGGGGTGAGTCCCCCGCGATGTCATCACGATAAATATGCAAAGCACCCGGCACAGGCACCAGCGCCTGATTGGTGCCAGGCCACGCCAGTGCGCTCACTTGAATACTTGCCCACTCCCCTCCCGCCCGGCGGCGCGCGTCGGCGCCCGGAATCTCCATGACGTTGCGGACCATGGCGAAGCCGCGATCCGACAGTTGGTAAACACGATGTGCGAGCAGTGCATTCTCGGCGAACAACGACTTTCGCAGCTGCACCCAATGCTGCTTGCGTGTCAGCCAGGATCCATAGGCCAATTGCTGCCAATAATCTCGTTCAGCCGCCTCAATCTGACGGAGCAGTTTCAACGCCTTCACGCGTTCCAGCGCATCCCGGGCGGTAAACGACAACGCCCGTGCAGGTTGGTCCTTGATGCACAATGAAGTGAACTGGTTAATGTTGAGCGGCACATCAGGCTCAATGAGAAGCGCCAGGGCTTTTTCGGTCAGGTTATTGACCTTCCGGGGAAGGGGCGGCGGTCGGGATTCGGTGAACAGCAGCGTATCGGGGTCCAGAGCGAAGGCCTTGCGTAAGGCCCCGCGGATAATGCCCAGGACCCGCGGCGCACGCCCAACCAAACCTTTCAAGGATTTTGCCGCCTCTCTGGCCCTGGTTTGTGCTTCACACAAGCGATTGATTTCATGACTGGGCTGCGTGACCGCGTTGAGCCGTCGGGTCAACAGTATGCGAATCGCCGCGTCACGCTCCGACTCAGAGGTTTGCGGGTCATCAAAATCAAGCGCTTGGGCCGCGGCGGCCTCAGCGGCCAACCAAGCGGTGTTGTCGGTACTCATGGCAGACTGTTCCGTACAGAAAAGCCGAGCCTAGGCACCTGGGCCGCCAACGGTGCGTTATATAGTTGGGTGGCGCGCAGCCCCGTCAGAATAAAAAAAGCCCGCAGTGTGCGCGGGCGAAAAACCAACGAAGAGCATTGGGGGTGTGAAGCGAGGTGCCGACTCAGCTACCGCGATAAGTGGAGTAGCTATAAGGGGAAATCAACAGGGGTACATGGTAATGCTCTTGCTCGGCGCTGATGCCGAAGCGTAATACCACCACATCGAGAAAGGCCGGTTCGGGCAACGGCACACCCCGGGCGCGATAGTAATCACCGGCATTGAATTGCAGCTGGTAGACACCGCTGCGGTAGTCGTCGCCTTGCAGCAGGGGCGCGTCGCAGCGGCCGTCGCTATTGGTCACGGCGCTACCCACCAGTTCAAGCTGCGCGCCTTCGACGCGATACAGCTCGACCTTGATCGCGCTGCCGGGGCAGCCGTGTGCGGCGTCCAAAACGTGTGTGGTCAAACGTCCCATGGCGTCATGCGCCTCCCGAAGTCAGTAAAAGAGAATCCGCACTCTTTCAGGGCAGCGAAAAAGCCGGCGATGACCGATTAAGACACTTTCTACAGAAATTGTACACAATAAAATCGACAGCACTCCCCTCCACTGTAGGAGCGAGCTTGCTCGCGAAAAACGCCAACGATAACCCGGACTTTCAGGATAAAAAGTGGCGCCCTCTGGTCTTTCGCGAGCAAGCTCGCTCCTACAGTGGGCTTTTTCATTTTAACCTGACCACTTAGGCAAGTTTCTTGCAGACAGACTGTTCAGAAAAAATGCACAAATGCAGGCTTACAAAGTTTGCGATAAGTTGTATACAATCACTCATCGCTGTGACGCCACCCAGTCTTTCCACTGCCCGGCCGCCACACACACCTGCTACCACGAACAAGAAGGAAGACTGCAGTGAGCGCTGACTACCCACGCGACCTGATCGGTTACGGCAGTAACCCTCCTCACCCTCATTGGCCGGGCAAGGCACGCATTGCGCTGTCGTTCGTACTCAATTACGAAGAAGGCGGCGAGCGCAATATCCTGCATGGCGACAAAGAGTCCGAAGCGTTTCTCTCGGAAATGGTCTCGGCCCAGCCGCTGCAAGGCGCGCGCAACATGAGCATGGAGTCGCTGTACGAATACGGCAGCCGTGCCGGGGTGTGGCGCATCCTCAAGCTGTTCAAGGAATTCGACATTCCGCTGACCATCTTCGCCGTGGCCATGGCTGCCCAGCGCCACCCGGATGTGATCCGCGCCATGGTTGCCGCCGGCCACGAGATCTGCAGCCACGGCTACCGCTGGATCGACTACCAGTACATGGACGAGGCCCAGGAGCGCGAGCACATGCTCGAAGCGATCCGCATCCTCACCGAACTGACCGGCGAGCGCCCATTGGGCTGGTACACCGGGCGCACCGGCCCCAATACCCGGCGCCTGGTGATGGAGGAAGGCGGCTTCCTGTACGACTGTGACACCTACGACGACGACCTGCCCTACTGGGAACCCAACTCCCCTAACGGCAAGCCGCACCTGGTGATCCCTTATACCCTGGACACCAACGATATGCGCTTCACCCAGGTGCAGGGTTTCAACAAGGGCGATGACTTTTTCGAGTACCTCAAGGACGCTTTCGACGTGCTGTATGCCGAGGGCGCCGAGGCGCCGAAGATGTTGTCCATCGGCCTGCACTGTCGCCTGATCGGTCGCCCGGCGCGCCTGGCGTCGCTCAAGCGCTTTATCGAATACGCCAAAAGCCATGAACAGGTGTGGTTCACCCGCCGCGTCGACATCGCCCGGCACTGGCACGCAACCCACCCGTTCACGGGAGCCGCCAAATGACCACGTTTCAGACACTGACACCCTCGACCCTGAGCCGTGACGCCTTCGTCCAGGCCTTCGCCGATATCTACGAACACTCGCCATGGGTCGCCGAAAAGGCCTACGACCTGGGCCAGGACGCCTCGATCGACCAGATCGAAACCCTGCACCAGCGCATGAGCGATATCCTGTTGAGCGCTGATCATCAAAGCCAGTTGGCCCTGATCAACGCTCACCCGGACCTGGCAGGCCGTGCCGCCGTCCAGGGCCAACTGACCCAAGCCAGCACCGATGAACAGGCTGGCGCGGGGATTCACCAATGCACGGCCGAAGAGTTCTCGCGCTTCACCGAGCTGAATGAGGCCTACAAGGCCAAGTTCAAGTTTCCCTTCATCATGGCGGTAAAAGGCAGCAACCGGCACCAGATCCTCGCCGCGTTCGAAACGCGCATCCACAACTCGACTGAAGCCGAGTTCAAGTGCGCGCTGGACGAGATCAACAAGATCGCGCTGTTCCGCTTACTGACCCTCTAAACGACCATCCCCAGCCACTCTATCCAAGGCAGACAAGAAGAATGAAAGCGCAACCCGTACCTTTCGAGAAGTTCGTCAACCTCGCCGACGCCCGCCTGGGCACCAAAATCATCTCCGTGACCGATGACTGGTTCGCCGACGCCAACCGCCTGTTCCAGCCGACCCCGGCTGTGTGGAAGGAGGGCGTTTTCGATGATAACGGCAAGTGGATGGACGGCTGGGAGTCGCGCCGCAAGCGCTTCGAAGGCTACGACAGCGCGGTGATCCGCCTCGGCGTACCGGGTTCGATCAAAGGCGTGGACATCGACACTTCATTCTTCACCGGCAACTATCCACCATCGGCGTCCCTGGAAGCCTGCTTCCTGGTCTCGGGCGAGCCTGACGAGAACACCCAATGGGTGGAAGTGCTGTCGGCCGTCGAACTGCAAGGCAACAGCCACCACTACCACGAGATCAACCACGCGCAGGCGTTCAGCCACCTGCGCTTCAACATCTACCCGGATGGCGGCGTGGCCCGTCTGCGCGTGTACGGCGTGCCGTTCCGCGACTGGTCCGCCGTGGGCGACAACGAACAGGTCGACCTGGCCGCCGCGCTCAATGGCGGTCGTGCCCTGGCCTGCTCCGATGAACACTTCGGGCGCATGAGCAACATCCTCAACCCGGGCCGTGGCATCAACATGGGCGACGGCTGGGAAACCGCGCGTCGACGTACGCCAGGTAACGACTGGGTGATCGTCGCGCTGGGGCACCCCGGCGAAATCGAAAAAATCATCGTCGACACCCTGCACTTCAAGGGCAACTACCCGGACACTTGCTCGATCCAGGGCGCGTTCGTCAAAGGCGGCACCGACAGCCAGATCGAGACCCAATCGCTGTTCTGGCGCGAACTGCTGCCGGCGCAGAAGCTGGAAATGCACGCCGAACACACCTTCGCCGAGCAGCTCAAGGCGCTGGGCCCGATTACCCACATCCGCCTGAATGTGTTCCCGGATGGCGGTGTGAGCCGTCTGCGCGTATTGGGCAAGGTTGCCAAATAGCACCGCATGATCGTTCCCACGCTCCGCGTGGGAATGCATCCCGTGACGCTCCGCGTCACCAAGAGCGGACGCAGAGCGTCCAGGGCAGCGTTACCACGCAGAGCGTGGGAACGATCCAACACAGCATCCGGATAAGAAGACAGCCATGCGCACACTGATGATCGAACCCCTGACCAAAGAAGCCTTCGCCCCTTTCGGAGACGTTATCGAAACCGATGGCAGCGATCACTTCATGATCAACAACGGGTCGACCATGCGCTTTCACAAACTGGCGACAGTCGAAACGGCACAGCCCGAGGACCACGCCATCATCAGCATTTTCCGCGCCGACGCGCAGGACATGCCGCTGACCGTGTGCATGCTGGAACGACACCCGCTGGGCAGCCAGGCCTTCATTCCGCTGCTCGGCAACCCCTTTCTGATCGTGGTCGCGCCCCTTGGCGATGCACCTGTATCAGGCTTGGTCCGCGCCTTCGTCACCAACGGCAGGCAGGGCATCAATTACCATCGCGGCGTCTGGCACCACCCGGTGCTGACGATCGAAAAGCGGGATGACTTCCTGGTGGTTGATCGCAGTGGCACAGGCAATAACTGCGATGAGCATTTTTTCAAAGAGGATGAGCGTTTGATCCTTGCCCCCCACCAATAAGAGAAGGCCGGATCACCCGACAACAAGGGTGACAGGCGAGAGGTAAAGACTGTGGAAGCACATCTGTTGGAATGGCTGAACCTGAGCGTACGCTGGGTTCACATGATCACTGGCGTCGCCTGGATCGGCGCTTCGTTCTATTTCGTCTGGCTGGAAAACAACCTCAACCGCGTCAACCCCAAGAGCGGCCTGGCCGGTGACTTGTGGGCGATCCACGGTGGCGGTATCTACCACCTGGAAAAGTACAAACTGGCCCCGCCGACCATGCCGGACAACCTGCACTGGTTCAAATGGGAAGCCTATTTCACCTGGATGTCGGGCGTCGCGCTGCTGTGCGTGGTGTTCTACTGGAACCCGACCCTGTACCTGCTGGCCCCCGGCAGCAGCCTGAGCGGCACCGAAGGCGTCTTGCTGGGCATCGGCTCACTGTTCGCCGGCTGGTTCATCTACTCCTTTCTCTGCGACTCGGCCCTGGGCAAGCGCCCTGCCCTGCTCGGCCTGATCCTGTTCGTGCTGTTGATCGCGGCGGCCTACGGCTTCAGCAAGGTGTTCAGCGGCCGTGGCGCCTACCTGCATGTGGGGGCGGTGATCGGCACGATCATGGTCGGCAACGTGTTCCGTATCATCATGCCCGCCCAGCGCGCACTGGTGGCGGCCATTGCCGAGAACCGCACGCCGGACCCGGCACTGCCGGCCAAAGGCTTGCTGCGCTCACGGCACAACAACTACTTCACCCTGCCGGTGCTGTTCATCATGATCAGCAACCACTTCCCGAGCACCTACGGCAGCCAATACAACTGGCTGATCCTCGCCGGGATTGCCGTGGCGGCGGTGCTGGTGCGGCACTACTTCAACACCCGGCACAACAGCCAGAAGTATGCCTGGACCTTGCCGGTGGGCGCGCTGGCGATGATCAGCCTGGCCTACGTGACCGGGCCCAAGCCGGCTGAACCGATCGCCAAGGCACCGGCAGCCATCGAGTACCAACCCCTGCCGGAAACCGCCTTGGGCGGTGGCTTGAAACCGGCCGCGCCCGCCGCACCGGCCGCTGAACCGGCACCGGCCCAGGCCACCACGGACTTCGGCCAGGTACACCATGTGATCGAGCAACGTTGCACCGTGTGCCATTCGGCCAAGCCCACCAGTCCGCTGTTCAGCACCGCCCCGGCGGGCGTGATGTTCGACACACCGGAGCAGATCCAGCAGCAGGCTGCACGCATCCAGGCGCAGGCCGTGGCGAGCCAGATCATGCCGTTGGGCAACATTACTCAAATGACCCAGCAGGAAAGAGACCTGATCGGCACCTGGATCAACCAAGGGGCCCGCACCAACTAATTGATTCACACAGTTCCAATGTGGGAGGGGGCTTGCCCCCGATTGCAGTGTGCCAGCCAGCACACCTGTAACTGATCCACCGCCATCGGGGGCAAGCCCCCTCCCACATTTGGTACTGCTGTGTTTTGAATATTGCGCTCCACACAACACAACAATAAAAAGATCCGAGGTGTTGCATGTCCCAGTTAGAAACGCAGACTCCTGCCGCGCCCGCCATGGTGCGGCTGCCCCTCTTGCAACTGATTCTGGTAGGCCTGCAACACGTCTTGCTGATGTACGGCGGCGCCGTCGCCGTGCCCTTGATCATTGGCCAGGCCGCAGGCTTGAGCCGTGAGGAAATCGCTTTCCTGATCAACGCCGACCTGTTGGTCGCCGGTATTGCCACCCTGGTGCAGTCGTTCGGCATCGGCCCGGTGGGCATTCGCATGCCGGTGATGATGGGCGCCAGTTTCGCCGCCGTCGGCAGCATGGTCGCCATGGCCGGCATGCCCGGCATCGGTTTGCAGGGCATCTTCGGCGCGACCATCGCCGCCGGGTTCTTCGGCATGCTCATCGCGCCGTTCATGTCCAAGGTCGTGCGCTTTTTCCCGCCGCTGGTGACGGGTACGGTGATTACCGCCATTGGTTTGTCGCTGTTCCCCGTGGCCGTAAACTGGGCCGGTGGCGGCAGCGCGGCCGCTACGTTCGGCTCGCCGGTGTACCTGGCGGTGGCCGCGCTGGTGCTGGCCACTATCCTGCTGATCAACCGGTTCATGCGCGGCTTCTGGGTGAACATCTCGGTGCTGATCGGCATGGGCCTGGGTTACGCATTGTGCGGCGTTATCGGCATGGTCGACCTCAGCGGCCTGGCCCGGGCGCCGTGGGTGCAGGTGGTGACACCGCTGCACTTCGGCATGCCCCGGTTTGAGTTGGCACCCATTCTGTCGATGTGCCTGGTGGTGGTGATCATCTTTGTCGAATCCACCGGCATGTTCCTCGCCCTGGGCAAGATTACCGGCCAGGAGGTCACGCCAAAAATGCTGCGTCGCGGCCTGCTGTGTGATGCCGGTGCGTCGTTCTTCGCCGGGTTCTTCAACACCTTCACCCACTCCTCGTTCGCGCAGAATATCGGCCTGGTGCAGATGACCGGCGTGCGCTGCCGCTCGGTCACCATTATGGCCGGGGTGTTTTTGATCGTACTGAGCCTGTTGCCCAAGGCCGCCTACCTGGTGGCCTCGATTCCGCCGGCAGTGCTGGGCGGCGCGGCCATTGCCATGTTCGGCATGGTGGCGGCGACCGGTATCAAGATCCTGCAGGAGGCCGACATCGCTGACCGGCGCAACCAGTTGCTGGTGGCGGTAAGCATCGGCATGGGCCTGATCCCGGTGGTGCGCCCGGACTTCTTCGCGCAATTGCCGGTGTGGATGAGCCCAATCACCCACAGTGGCATCGCCATGGCCACCCTCAGCGCGTTGTCGCTGAATATCCTGTTCAACATTCTCGGCGGTGCCGAGCGCCCTGCCGTTGAGCACGTCCACACCTGACGCACGCCCCATTGTCGCCCTGAGCGCGCTGTAACGGCGCACTTGAGCCCCGACGTGGGAGCCAGTATTCTCCGCGCCCGCTTGAATCGACGGTTTTTTACCGCCTTGGCGCGGCTTTTGCTGTAGCCATAAAGCTGACCAACCAGACGAGTTTTTCAGCCAATCCAAAGGCGCCGTGTCAGAGCGCCAGATGAGAAAAAACATAAAACTTTAACTCGGGAGCACCGAATGAAACCTATGTTCAAAGGCCTGATGCTGGCGGGATCCCTGCTGGCCGGTGGCCAAGCCGTGGCCGGTGATGTGTTGCAGTGGCAAAACAACAGCCTGACCTATCTGTGGGGCAAGAGCTTTACCGTCAACCCGCAGATCCAGCAAACCGTCACCTTCGAACATGCCGACGCGTGGAAGTACGGCGACAACTTCTTCTTCCTCGACCGCATCTTCTACAACGGCAAGGAAGACGGCAACGTCGGTCCGAATACCTACTACGGCGAGTTCAGCCCGCGTTTGTCATTCGGCAAAATCCTCGACAAGGACCTGTCATTCGGCCCGATCAAAGATGTCTTGCTGGCCTTCACTTACGAGTTCGGCGAAGGCGATAACGAGTCGTACCTGCTGGGCCCGGCGTTTGACTTGAATATTCCGGGTTTCGACTACTTCCAGCTGAACTTCTACCAGCGCCAGACCGAAGGCAACCGCCCGGGTGACGGCGTGTGGCAGATCACTCCGGTGTGGTCGTACACCATTCCCGTGGGCAGCTCCGATGTGTTGATCGACGGTTTCATGGACTGGGTGGTGGACAACGACAAGAACGCCCGTGGCACTTATCACGCCAACCTGCACTTCAACCCGCAGGTCAAATACGACCTCGGTAAAGCGCTGCATTGGGGCGACAAACAGTTGTACGTAGGTTTTGAATACGACTATTGGAAGAACAAGTACGGGATCGAGGACTCGGGCGCGTTCAAGACGACCCAGGACACCGCAAGCTTCCTGGTGAAATACCATTTCTAAAAAACACTGTTGTACAAATGTGGGAGGGGGCTTGCCCCCGATGGCGGCGATTCAGTCACAGATACTGTGAATGACACACCGCTATCGGGGGCAAGCCCCCTCCCACATTCAGCTCTCCACATTCAGCTCTGCGTCAGGCCCAGGAATCGGATGATTTCCTCACGCTTGGCCAGCGCATCCTTGCGCCCCAATTCGATCAGTTCGCTGCAATACCCTGCCTCGAACAGCAAGTAACTCAACACCCCCGCCCCACTGGTTTTGGTCGCCCCCGGCCCACGCAGGAACATGCGCAACGCCGCCGGCAATTCCTGGCGATGGCGTGCCGCGATTTCATCGATCGGCTGGCTGGGCGCAATCACCAGCACCTCCACCGACGCCAGCTCGGGCGAGACCTCGCTGAATTGATTCAAGCGCTCCAGCAATTCGATATCGCTTTCCAGGCTGTCAATGAACGTGCTGTTGAGCATGTGGCCGCCGATCTGCGCCAGGGTCGGCTCCTGGCCGGTATAGGTGCGCGGCATCGAGGGTTCGTTGCCGCGCGGGTTACCGCTGACGCCGACCACCAGCACGCGGCTGGCGCCCAGGTGCAGGGCCGGGCTGATCGGGGCCGACTGGCGCACGGCGCCGTCACCGAAGTATTCCTGGTCGAGTTTCACCGGGGCGAACAGCAAGGGAATCGCCGAGCTGGCCAGCAAGTGCTCAACCGTGAGTTGCGTCGGCACGCCGATGCGCCGATGGCGCAGCCAGGCCTCGATGGTGCCGCCGCCTTGATAGAAGGTCACCGCCTGCCCGGATTCATAGCCGAACGCGGTGACCGCCACGGCGTGCAGATGCTGGCCCCGAATGGCTTCATCAATTCCCGCCAGATGCAGTTTGTCCTGCAGCAAATCGCGCAGCGGTGAACTGTCGAGCAACGCCACCGGAAACCGCCTGCCCAGGCCCAACAGGCTATGAAACAGAAAACGACTGGCCTGGCGGATCACGCCCGGCCAGTCGCTGCGCAGCACCAGATGGCTGCGAAAGCCCTGCCAGAACGCGGTAAGGCGTTCGATAGCGGCGGTGAAGTCCGTCGCGCCACTGGCCAGGGTGACCGCATTGATCGCCCCGGCCGACGTGCCGACGATCACCGGAAAGGGATTGGGCGCCCCCGGCGGCAGCAACTCGGCAATCGCCGCCAACACCCCTACCTGATACGCCGCACGCGCCCCACCGCCGGAAAGAATCAAGCCTGTGACCGGTTCGGCTGGGCGCATTGCGTCACTCCATGTGGCAAAAAATTGGGCTTAACAACGTCACATCATTGTAGGAGCGAGCTTGCTCGCGAAGATCGCCAATGATTACGCGTACATCCTAGGTGAACGCGGTGCTATTGGGTTTTTCGCGAGCAAGCTCGCTTCTACAGTGACAGTAGGGTTATCGACGGCGTTTTTCGTACAGCTTGGGTTCGCCCGGTGGCCGGCTCTTGAAGCGCCGGTGGGTCCACAGGTATTGCTCGGGGCAGTCGCGCACCGAGGCTTCGACCCATTGGTTGATGCGCAGGCAGTCGATTTCGTCGGTTTCCCCTGGGAAATCGGCCAGCGGTGGATGGATCACCAAGCGGTAACCACTGCCATCGGCCAGGCGTTCCTGGGTGAACGGCACCACCAGGGCCTTGCCCAGGCGCGCGAACTTGCTGGTGGCCGTCACCGTGGCGGCCTGGATACCGAACAGCGGCACGAAGATACTTTGCTTGGCGCCGTAGTCCTGGTCCGGTGCGTACCAGATCGCACGGCCGGCGCGCAGCAGCTTGAGCATGCCGCGCACGTCGTCGCGCTCCACCGCAAGCGAGTCGAGGTTGTGGCGCTCGCGGCCACGGCGCTGGATAAAGTCGAACAGCGGGTTGCCGTGCTCGCGGTACATGCCATCGATGGTGTGCTTCTGCCCGAGCAGGGCAGCGCCGATTTCAAGGGTGGTGAAATGCAGGGCCATCAGAATGACGCCCTTGCCTTCCAGATGCGCTTGCCTCAGATGCTCCAGGCCCTCGACATGGGCCAGGCGCGCCAGACGCGGCTTGGGCCACCACCAGCTCATCGCCATCTCGAAAAACGCGATACCGGTAGAGGCAAAATTTTCCTTGAGCAGGCGTTTGCGCGCTTTGGCGGATTTTTCCGGGAAACACAATTCCAAGTTGCGCGCAGCGATGCGGCGACGTTCACCGGCCACGCGATACATGCCGGCGCCCAGCAGGCGACCAATGGTCAACAGCACGCGGTACGGCAGTTGGGTGACCAGCCACAACAGGCCCAGCCCCAGCCATAATGGCCAAAAACGCGGGTGGAGAAATACAGCTCGAAAACGCGGGCGATCCATTACAGATTCCGGTAAAGACAAGGGCCGCGCATTCTACAACGGTTCGACTCGGCTTGCGGCGGGTGAGTGTTCTCGTTATAAGTCTCGACACTTTTCGTGACAAGCCGCTTTCGCCGACCATGAGCCAAACCGAACCGCTAGACCAAGATCCCGTGTTCCAGCTGAAAGGCAGCATGCTCGCCATTACCGTGCTGGAACTGGCCCGCAACGACCTTGACGCCCTTGACCGCCAACTGGCCGCCAAGGTCGCCCTGGCGCCGAATTTTTTCAACAATGCCCCGCTGGTGCTGGCCCTGGACAAACTGCCAGCAGGCCAGGGCGTCATCGACCTGCCCGGCCTGATGCGCGTGTGCCGCTCCCACGGCCTGCGTACCCTGGCCATTCGCGCCAGCCGTATCGAGGACATTGCCGCGGCCATCGCTATTGAACTGCCAGTATTGCCGCCGTCCGGTGCGCGCGAGCGTACGCTCGAACCATTGGTCGGTGAAGAGAAGAAAAAACCGGAAAAACCACCTGAACCCTTGATCAGGCCTACAAAGATCATCACCTCGCCCGTACGCGGCGGACAGCAGATTTACGCCCAGGGCGGCGACCTTGTGGTGGTCTCCTCGGTCAGCCCCGGTGCGGAACTTCTTGCCGACGGCAACATCCATGTATACGGCCCGATGCGCGGCCGCGCCCTGGCCGGCATCAAGGGTGATACCAAAGCGCGTATTTTCTGCCAGCAGTTGACCGCTGAGCTGGTTTCCATCGCGGGTCAGTACAAGGTTTCCGAAGATCTGCGCCGTGATCCGCTATGGGGCGCTTCGGTACAGGTCAACCTGTCGGGCGATGTGTTGAACATCATCCGTCTTTAACGGATACTGCCGCATTTTCCAAGCATCTCTAGACTCTGATAGCAAAGCGAAACCGGCAATACTTGCGTAGGACTATTTGGAAGTTGGCGTTTCCCCTGGGCAAACCCTGGCTTTTCCCTACAAAGGCTGTCCGCCTGCAGCGAGTTTCAAGAGATGTTTTTCAGGGACCGAAAGTCCTTTTTCCTTAGGGGTGAAACACCTTGGCCAAGATTCTCGTGGTTACATCCGGCAAGGGTGGTGTGGGTAAGACCACCACCAGCGCCGCTATCGGTACCGGCCTCGCTTTGCGCGGCCACAAGACAGTCATCGTCGACTTCGACGTCGGTTTGCGTAACCTCGACCTGATCATGGGCTGCGAACGCCGCGTGGTGTACGACTTCGTCAACGTGGTGAACGGCGAAGCCAACCTGCAACAGGCCCTGATCAAGGACAAGCGCCTTGAGAACCTGTACGTGCTGGCCGCCAGCCAGACCCGTGACAAGGATGCGCTGACCAAGGAAGGCGTAGGCAAAGTCCTCGCCGAGTTGAAAGAAACCTTCGAATACGTGGTATGCGATTCCCCGGCCGGCATCGAAACCGGTGCTCACCTGGCGATGTACTTCGCCGATGAAGCCATCGTGGTGACCAACCCGGAAGTGTCCTCGGTACGTGACTCCGACCGCATGCTCGGCCTTCTGGCCAGCAAGTCCAAGCGCGCCGAAGAAGGCCAGGACCCGATCAAGGAGCACCTGCTGCTGACCCGCTACAACCCTGAGCGTGTCAGCAATGGCGAAATGCTCGGCGTTGAAGACGTCAAGGACATCCTCGCCGTGACCCTGCTGGGCGTGATCCCGGAATCCCAGGCCGTCCTCAAGGCTTCCAACCAGGGCGTGCCGGTGATTCTTGACGACCAGAGCGACGCCGGCCAGGCGTACAGCGATGCCGTCGATCGTCTGCTGGGCAAGACCGTGGAACACCGCTTCCTCGATGTCAAGAAGAAGGGATTCTTCGAGCGTATCTTTGGAGGCAACTAAACAATGAAATTTCTCGACTTCTTTCGCGCCAACAAAAAACCAAGTACCGCATCGGTCGCGAAAGAGCGTCTACAGATCATCGTGGCGCACGAACGCGGCCAACGCAGTACCCCGGACTACCTGCCAGCCTTGCAGAAGGAACTGGTCGAGGTCATCCGCAAGTACGTCAATATCGGCAACGATGACGTGCATGTCGCCCTGGAAAATGACGGCAGCTGCTCGATTCTGGAACTCAATATCACCCTGCCTGATCGTTGATCGAACAGGCGGCCGCCACGGCGGCTCTGCGACCTGGCTCCTCCCCCCGTAGGAGCGAGCTTGCTCGCGAA
Source organism: Pseudomonas sp. 24 E 13 (assembly GCF_900004715.1). Taxonomy (NCBI): domain Bacteria; kingdom Pseudomonadati; phylum Pseudomonadota; class Gammaproteobacteria; order Pseudomonadales; family Pseudomonadaceae; genus Pseudomonas; species Pseudomonas sp. 24 E 13. The sequence continues at coordinate 23,944 of NZ_CVTO01000161.1, read as the reverse complement.
GAACCTGAGGCCACCGCGTTTCACCTGAATGAACGCGGTGCCGTCGAGTTTTTCGCGAGCAAGCTCGCTCCTACAAGGTGAGGGGGCAGTCAGTGGAGCCGCCGTTGGCGTTTGTTACGAGGCTGTTTAATGCCGCTGTCCAACATCCATATCCTGCATCAGGACGACGCTGTCCTGGTGGTGAACAAGCCGACCCTGCTGCTCTCGGTGCCGGGCCGCGCCGACGATAACAAGGACTGCCTGATCACCCGCCTGCAGGAAAACGGCTACCCCGAAGCCCGCATCGTTCATCGGCTCGACTGGGAAACGTCCGGCATTATCCTGCTGGCCCGGGATGCCGATAGCCACCGCGAACTGTCCCGCCAGTTTCACGACCGCGAAACAGAAAAGGCCTACACCGCCTTGGCATGGGGCCAGCCGGAACTGGACAGCGGCAGCATCGACTTGCCCTTGCGCTATGACCCACCGACCAAGCCACGCCATGTGGTGGATCACGAATTCGGCAAACATGCGCTGACCTTCTGGAAAGTGCTGGAGCGTTGTGGCGACTGGTGCCGCGTCGAACTGACGCCGATCACCGGGCGCTCGCACCAGTTGCGCGTGCATATGCTGTCCATCGGGCATCCGCTGTTGGGTGACGGCCTGTATGCCCACGAACAGGCCCTGGCTGCCTGGCCGCGCCTGTGTCTGCACGCGAGCATGCTCGGCTTTACTCATCCGCAAAGCGGCGAACGCCTGCGCTTCGAGTGCCCAGCACCCTTTTAAGTTGTGAATGCAGTCAAATGTGGGAGGGGGCTTGCCCCCGATAGCAGTGTGTCAGTCAACAGATTCAGTGACTGACACTCCGCCATCGGGGGCAAGCCCCCTCCCACATTTGTTCTGTGCACTTCTGGCCCTCGAACGGTAAACTCCGCGCATTGCTGTCTGGAGCTATTTATGCGCGATGCGTTGAATCAAGGCCTGATCGACTTCCTCAAGGCCTCCCCTACTCCTTTTCATGCCACTGCCGCCCTCGCCCAGCGCCTGGAAGCGGCCGGCTACCAGCGTCTCGACGAGCGCGACACCTGGACCACCGAAGCCAACGGTCGCTACTACGTGACCCGTAACGACTCCTCGATCATCGCCTTCAAACTGGGCCGCCACTCGCCGCTGCAAGACGGTATCCGCATGGTCGGCGCCCACACCGACAGCCCGTGCCTGCGGGTCAAGCCACAGCCCGAGCTGCAGCGCCAGGGTTTCTGGCAGTTGGGCGTGGAAGTCTACGGCGGCGCATTGCTGGCCCCGTGGTTCGACCGCGACCTGTCCCTGGCCGGCCGCGTGACGTTCCGGCGCGACGGCAAGGTCGAAAGCCAACTGATCGACTTCAAGCTGCCGATCGCGATCATTCCCAACCTGGCCATTCACCTGAACCGTGAGGCCAACCAGGGATGGGCGATCAATGCCCAGACCGAACTGCCGCCGATCCTCGCGCAATTTGCCGGTGACGAACGCGTGGACTTTCGTGCCGTGCTTACCGAGCAACTGGCACGCGAGCATGGGCTCAATGCCGACGTGGTGCTCGACTACGAGCTGAGCTTTTACGACACCCAAAGCGCAGCCGTGATTGGCCTGAACGGCGACTTCATCGCCGGCGCGCGCCTGGACAACCTGCTGTCGTGCTATGCCGGGCTGCAGGCCCTGCTCACCAGCGACACCGAAGAAACCTGCGTGCTGGTGTGCAACGATCACGAAGAAGTCGGCTCCTGCTCGGCCTGCGGCGCCGATGGCCCGATGCTGGAACAGACCCTGCGCCGCCTGCTGCCAGAAGGTGAAGAATTCGTACGCACCATTCAGAAATCCCTGTTGGTGTCTGCGGACAATGCCCACGGTGTGCACCCGAACTACGCCGAGAAACACGACGCCAACCACGGCCCCAAGCTCAACGCCGGCCCGGTGATCAAGGTCAACAGCAACCAGCGCTACGCCACCAACAGCGAAACCGCCGGGTTCTTCCGCCACCTGTGCATGGCCCAGGAAGTACCGGTGCAGAGCTTTGTAGTACGCAGCGATATGGGCTGCGGCTCGACGATAGGCCCCATCACCGCCAGCCACCTGGGCGTGCGCACCGTCGACATCGGCCTGCCGACGTTTGCCATGCACTCCATTCGCGAGCTGTGCGGCAGTCATGACCTGGCACATCTGGTGAAGGTGCTGGGTGCGTTCTACGCGAGCCGCGACCTGCCCTGATTCGATGGGCTAAATGCGATCCAAATGTGGGAGGGGGCTTGCCCCCTCCCACATTTGGATCGCAGACCGGCAAATGATACCGGTCGGCTCTAAGGCCGCCGCGCTTTTGATCTTGATCTTAGGCGCCCCGTTAAACCACGCTGGCCGAACGCAGGCTTGAATTCGTGGGTAACCCGGCAGGA
>NZ_CVTO01000161.1:0-21486 GCF_900004715.1 Pseudomonas sp. 24 E 13 | reverse complement strand
CTTTTCAAAAGTGAGCCGCTGTAAAAGCGGAACCATTAGCAGCCGTTACCGCAGAAACGGATATGTACTCAGTCTGATCCAACATCCCGGCCAGCCCCAAGGGCGCCATCGGGGGCAAGTCGAATCGTCGCACCGCCCCTCCCACATTGAGTAATGTGTATAGACGGACTGATCTGCATCACCTGCACTTTCCGCAATCCGACCTAGACTTGTCAGAACTTCCACTCCGACAAGGCCGTCACCCCCATGATCTCCATGTCCTCCTTCCACGCCATGCTTATCCCCATCCTGATCGGCATGATCATGCTCGCCGTGGGCTTCAATTTTCGTGACAACCCCCTTGGCGTGTTCGGCATGTGGGTCGGCATGCTGCTGATCCTGGGCACCGTGGTGTACAAGATCCTCGCCAAATTGGCGCAATGACACTCGCATCTGGCATAGCGGCCTCGTACACTCGGTCCATTCATCGCTTTCAAGGTTGACCGCCTCGTGCTTTCCCGTCTGTTTGCCCTGCCCCGCTACCTGCTGATCACCCTGCTCATAATGCTGCCGCTGACGTCCGCCCAGGCGGTGGGCTTGCCCGGGATGCTGGGCGGGTCCAACAAGGCCCAACCCCAGGCCGATGTGCCCCTGGGGCAGTCGCTGGACGAGGTTATCAAGACCCTGGAGAACGACCAGCAGCGCACCCAGTTGCTGAGCGACTTGAAAAAGCTGCGCGCCGCCACGCAGAAAGCCCAGCCGGCGGCCGAGCTGGGTGTGCTCGGCCTGATCGGCAGCACGCTGTCGGGCTTTGAACAGCAGTTCTCCGGCGCCGACAGCCCGCTGGGGCGCTGGGCCAATGAAGTCGATCTGGCCCGGGATGAACTCAGCGCGCTGATGCTGCCCGCCAACGAATGGCTGCCGATCATCTTTGGCTTTGCGCTGATCCTGGCAGTGTGGAGCCTGTTGGCCGCCGCGCTGATCTGGCTCAGCCACCGCGTGCGCGAGCGCTTCGGCTTGCCCGAAGAACTGCCGCAACACCCGCGTACCTGGGACATGCTGCGCTTTGCCTTGCGCAAGCTGGGCCCGTGGTTGATCGCCTTGGTGATTACGGTTTACCTGAGCTACGCCCTGCCCTCGTCCCTGGGCAAGTCGCTGGCGATGGTGCTGGCTTACGCGCTGGTGGTCGGCACCTGTTTCTCGGCGATCTGCGTGATTGCCTTCTCGGTGCTCGACGGCCCGCACCGCCACCGCGCCCTGTATATCCTGCGCCACCAGGCCTTCCGCCCGCTGTGGTGGATCGGCAGTTTTGCCGCCTTTGGCGAAGCCTTGAGCGACCCGCGACTGGTCGCGGCGCTCGGCCAGCACCTGGCGCATACGGCCGCGACGGTTGCCAATGTGATGGCAGCGCTGTCCACCGGCGTCTTCATCCTGCGGTTCCGTCGGCCGATCGCCCACCTGATCCGCAACCAGCCGCTGTCGCGCCGTCTGACGCGTCGCGCCCTCACCGACACCCTCTCGATCATCGGCACCTTCTGGTACCTGCCGGCGCTGTTGCTGGTGGGCATTTCGCTGTTCGCCACCTTCCTTTCCGCCGGCGACAGCAGCACCGCCCTGCGCCAGTCGCTGCTGTGCACGGTGCTGCTGGTGTTGTGCATGGTGATCAACGGGCTGGTGCGACGCCACGCCCTCAAACCGCAACGCGGGCACAAGCGCCATGCGCTGTACTCCGACCGCCTGAAAAACTTCGTCTACACCCTGGTGCACCTGGCGGTGTGGCTGGTGTTTATCGAGTTGGGGCTGCGGGTGTGGGGCCTGTCGATGATTCGCTTTACCGAAGGCGACGGCCATGAAGTCAGCGTCAAGCTGTTCGGTCTGGGCGGGACCTTGCTGTTCGCCTGGCTGATCTGGATCCTCAGCGACACCGCGATCCACCACGCCCTGACCCGCTCACGCAAAGGCCTGGCCAACGCGCGGGCGCAGACCATGATGCCGCTGATCCGCAACGTGCTGTTCGTGACCATTTTTATCATTGCCGCCATCGTCGCCCTGGCGAACATGGGCATGAACGTCACGCCGCTGCTGGCCGGTGCGGGTGTCATCGGTATCGCCATCGGTTTTGGTGCACAGTCGCTGGTGGCGGACCTGATCACCGGCCTGTTCATCATTATCGAAGACTCCCTGGCCATTGATGACTACGTGGACGTCGGCGGCCACCTGGGCACTGTCGAAGGCCTGACCATTCGTACCGTGCGCCTGCGCGATATCGACGGCATCGTGCACACGATTCCGTTCAGCGAAATCAAGAGCATCAAGAACTATTCCCGCGAGTTCGGCTACGCGATCTTCCGCGTGGCGATTCCCTACAACATGGAGATCGACGACGCGATCAAGCTGATGCGCGATGTCGGCCAGGCCATGCGTAACGACCCGCTGCAGCGCCGCAATATCTGGTCGCCGCTGGAGATCCAGGGTGTGGAGAGTTTTGAATCAGGCAGCGCGATCCTGCGCGCGCGGTTCAAGACCGCGCCGATCAAGCAATGGGAAGTGTCGCGGGCGTTCAACCTGTCGCTCAAGCGGCACCTGGATGAAGCCGGGCTTGACCTGGCGACACCGCGTTTGAGCGTGCAGGTGGTGACGGGGGGACAGGAAAAAGAAAGGCCTGAAGTCAACGCGAATTAATTGTTGGAGGGGGCTTGCCCCCGATTGCGGTGTGTCAGTTGATGCATCTGTAACTGATCCACTGCCATCGGGGGCAAGCCCCCTCCCACATTTTTGATCGGCGATGTTCAGGCGAGTGCAGCGCCATCCATCTTCTGACGCAGGCTCAGCGGACGCATATCGGTCCAGTTCTCTTCGATATAGGCCAGGCATTCTTTCTTCATGCCGCTCTTGCCCACGGTGCGCCAGCCCTCCGGCACGGCCTTGTAGTCGGGCCAGATCGAATATTGCTCTTCGTGGTTGACCACTACCTGAAACAGGATGTCGTCGCGGTCAAATACTGAGGTCATTGCGGTTCTCCGTCGCTCAAAGGCCGGCTGCGCACCATGCGCAGCACTGATAGCTGTAGAAACGTATCAAGGGCCAGGAAAATTAGACGCTGGCGACCGCCGCCGCCAGGGCACGCCCGAAGATCTCGGCGACGCGGTCGATCTCGGCGGCGGTGATCACCAGCGGCGGCAGGAAGCGCACCACGCTGCCATGCCGCCCGCCCAGCTCGAGGATCAGGCCGCGCTTGAGGCATTCACGTTGCAGCACAGGCGCAAGCTGGCGGTGCACCGGTGGATGGCCCTGGATGTCGCATGTGCCATTGGGGTCCACCAGTTCCACGCCGAGCATCAGCCCACGCCCGCGAATATCGCCCAGGTGCACAAAGTCGCGTTGCAGGATGCGCAGGTGTTCGCCGAGGCGCTCGCCCATCGCCGCCGCATGCGCGGCCAGGTCGTGCTCCTTGAGGTAGCGCATCACCGCAGAACCCGCCGCCATTGCCATCTGGTTGCCACGGAAGGTTCCGGCATGCGCGCCCGGCAGCCAGGTGTCGAGCCAGTCGCGGTAGACCACCACCGCCAACGGCAAGCTGCCACCAATGGCTTTGGACATCACCACCACGTCCGGGATGATCCCCGCATGCTCGAAGGCAAACATTTTGCCGGTGCGGCCAAAGCCACTCTGGATCTCATCGACAATCAGCGCCACCCCTGCCTGCTCGGTAATGCGCCGCAAGCCGCGCAGCCAGTCGAGATCCGCCGGCACCACGCCGCCCTCGCCCTGCACCACTTCGACAATCACCGCCGCCGGCGGCAACACACCGGCTTCGGGATCGTTGAGCAGGTTTTCCAGATAATGCAGATTGACCCGCACCCCTTCCGCGCCCCCCAGGCCGAACGGGCAGCGGTAGTCGTAAGGGTATGGCAGAAATTGCACACCATTGCCGAGCAACGCGCCCAGGGGTTTCTTCGGCCCGAGGCTGCCCATCAGGCTCAACGCGCCCTGGCTCATGCCGTGATAACCGCCCTGGAACGACAACACCGTACTGCGCCCGGTGGCGGTGCGTACCAGCTTCAAGGCCGCTTCCACCGCATCGGTGCCGGTCGGGCCGCAGAACTGGATCTTCGCCTGCCGCGCCAGCTCCGGCGGCAACAGGCCGAACAGGTCCTGCACGAACTGGTCCTTGACCGGTGTGGTCAGGTCCAGGGTGTGCAATGGCAACTCGTCGCTCAATACCTGTTGAATGGCCTGGATCACCACCGGGTGGTTATGCCCAAGCGCCAACGTGCCGGCGCCGGCCAGGCAATCAATGAAACTGCGGCCCTCCACGTCTTCCACGTAGATACCCTTGGCACGCTTGAGCGCCAATGGGATGCGCCGCGGGTAGCTGCGGGCGTTGGACTCCTGCTGGCGCTGACGGGCCAGCAGCGGGGTTTCGTCGAACTGATAGAGCGTCTCGCTGGCGTGCACAGACGCGGCTTCAATGGGGCTGGTGGCGACTGACATCTCTCGATCCCTCAGGTGGTGATCCGTGGGAGTGGGGAATACGCACGGACTTCATGTTCTGAAGACGCATCAGCGAGAAGAGGATTTAGGGGCCGGTGGTGTCTAACTGATGAATGAAGATCCAAATGTGGGAGGGGGCTTGCCCCCGATAGCCATAGGTATCTACACAACCCTGTAGCGCCCAACCGTAACCACGATGCGAAGCGAGCCGCTCTTGATCTGCTTTTGATCCTAGGCGCCCCGTTAAACCACGCTGGCCGAACGCAGGCTTGAATCCGTGGGTAACCCGGCAGGACGCCGGGTTAGCCGCCCCGCGCCATGGATGGCGCGTGGCGGCGGCCCACGGATTCAAGCCTGCGTTCGGGCACACCGAGCCTAGGCGAGGTGCCGAGTGGTGGGGCAAGAGCGTTTTGCTTACTTTTGCGCTTTTCAAAAGTGAGCCGCCGTCAGGGCGGAACCCTAAGTGGCCGTTACCGCAGAAACGGATATGTACTCAATCTGATCCAACATCCCGGCCAGCCCCGAGGCCGCCATCGGGGGCAAGCCCCCTCCCACAGGGGCCCGCGTGGTACCTAAAAGTTGTGTAGATACTCACGCCCCTCCCACATTTGAATGGTGTTTGGCTTCAGAGTCCCCGGTACTTTTCGTTGAGCGCATACAGGATCGCGCAGGTCTCCGCATCCAGGCGCCCGGCATAATCGCGCGCCCGAAAGTGCATCTGAAACGCCCGGGTGCGCTGTTCAAAGGCCTGGCGATTCCAGGCCGGTTTGTAGCCATAGCGCTGAAACGCCCGCTCGACTTCCACTTCCGGCGGCAACCCCATGTAAAACCGCCGTTGGTACATCGCCCGGGTGGCTTCGTCAAACCAGGCGCCTACCCCGGCCTCATGCAGGCAGCGCCAGGGTAGCCGGGGGCCCGGGTCGCTCTTGCGCCAGTACGCCACATCCGAATGCCCGAGAATATCGACCGGGCCGATGTGCGGGTAGCGCTCGAGGATGTCGCGCATCAACGCAATCAACACCTGCACCTGTTCCTCGCGATACGCGGGAAACGTGAACACGCCTTTGTCGTCACGCGCCAGGTTGACGATTTCGATGCCGATCGCGCGACTGTTGAGGTTATCCCGCCCGCCCCAATGGCTCGCCCCGGCATGCCAGGCACGCTTGTCCTCGCCCACCAGGCGAAACACGCGCAGTTCGTCATAGCCGGCGGCGCGATAGGCCGGTTCATCGGGATCGGGCAGCAGGTAGTGAGCGCTGACCCCATTCTGCGTCAGGGTGCGCAAGGATGATTCAAAGGGCGCAGCCGTATAGTGCAGGATCACCTGCGCCACGGGCTCGCCGTTACGTTCGTTGAAATCCCGGGCAGGGAAACTGGTATCGATGACCAACATAAGATCCGTCCTTTTCAATACGGGCCGAATCATTCGGCCCTTTCAAGCGCAAAAAAATTACCGCCATCCTGACGATTTGCAGGTCAGGCGAGCGGTAATTATTTGGCACTTGCAGAAAAGCGATCAGCGTCGCAACGGCATGCCCAGGTCAACGCGCAGGCCATCGGCCTGGCTGTCGAATGTCAGCGAGCACGCGCAGCGCTGGACGATCGCCTGGACGATCGCCAGGCCCAGGCCACAGCCGTCGCTGCTGCCAGTGCGCCAGAAGCGCTGGGTGAGGTATTGCAGGTCGTCGCTGGAAATCTGCGGGCCATGGTCGCGCACGCGGAACACCACCTTGTCAGCGCTGCAAGACACGTTCAATTGCACCCGGGTGTCGGCCGGGGTGTGGCGCAAGGCGTTGTCCAGCAGGTTGCGCAGGGCTGCCACGGCCAACCCCACGGGCATCTCCACCGGCCTGTCGGCGAGGCTGTCCGCCAGGATCAGGTCGATGCGCGAATTGTCCCCGGCGTGGGCATCCTGGATCGCCAGGCGGGCGACTTCCTCGGCGCTGGACTGCAACCCATCGTCAAACGACAGGCTGCCCTCGACCCGTGCCAGCAACAACAGTTGCTCCAGGGTGCGGTGCAGGCGGTCGGCACCTTCCTCGGCGTGGGCCAGGGACTGGTCACGCGCCGCGCCCTCGGTCATGCGCGCCACTTGCAGGTGCGTCTTGATCGCCGTCAAGGGGCTGCGCAGCTCATGGGCGGCGTCACCGGTGAGCCGGCGCTCGCGCTCGATGGTCTTGGCGATGCGTTGCAACAGCTGGTTCTGGGTGTCGAGCAATGGCTTGAGTTCGCTGGGCAGCGGGTGGATCTGCAACGGTTCAAGGGAGTCGGCGCTGCGGCGCATCAAGGCGTCACGCATGCGGTTGAGCGGCACCAGACTCTGGCCGATGCCCAGCCACAGCAGGCACAGACAGCCCAGTAAGGCCACGCCGACCGGCACCGAGGCCGCCAGCAGGATCGACAGGTTCAGCGCCTCACGCTCCACCTGACGGTCGGCCGTGGTGATCAGCAGGTCACCCTGGGACAGGGTGAAACTGCGCCAGCCCACGCCATCGATCATCTGGTCGCGAAAACCGCTCTTGCGCGACTCCAGCCCCTCATCCGGCGTGGTATGGCTGCGCGCCAGGACTTCGCCGTGCAGGGAACTGACCTGGCAGGCCATGCCCCCCGGTACGCTCAGTTGTTCGCTACGCAAATGAGTGCCGGAACCGACGCTGGCCAGGCCCGGCATCTGTTCGGTCAGCCCGGCCACCATGCGCGCCGAGGCGACCAGTCGCTGGTCGAGGGAAAACATCATCTGATTGCGCAGGTCGTTGAGCATCCAGGCCGCCGCCAGGGCCCAGATCACGACAAAAGCGGCGCCGAGCTTGAACGTCAGGCGCAGGCGCAGGCTCTTCACGAAGCATCCTCTCCCGCATCGGCCGGACCCAGGCGATAGCCAAGGCCGCGTACGGTCTCGACGATGCCATTGCCCAATTTGCGCCGCAGGTGGTGGATGTGCACGTTCAGTGCGTTGCTTTCCAATTCGTCGTTGAACCCGTAGACGCTGTCCTTGAGCTGCTCGCTGGACAACACGCGGCCCTTGTTGTGCAGCAAGGCCTGCAACAGCGCTTGTTCACGGCGCGACAGGTCCACCGGCTGGCCACCCAGGAAGGTCTCGCGGCTGCTGGGGTCATACGCCAGGCGGCCATGTTCGATCAGGTTGACCCGGCGCCCCGCCACGCGGCGCAACAGGGTTTGCAGGCGGGCGGCGAGTTCGCGCAGGTCGAAGGGCTTGAGCAGGTAGTCATCGGCACCCGCCTGCAAGCCGTCGACGCGGTTGGTCACCGAGTCACGGGCGGTGAGGATCAACACCGGGATCTCCAGGCCCTGGCTGCGCTGTTGCTGCAGCAGTTTCAGGCCGTCTTCGTCGGGCAGGCCGAGGTCGAGCACCATGATGTCGAAGGTGGCCGCCCTGAGCATCGCCCTGGCCGCCGCCGCCGTGGCCACGCGTTCAACCGTGAAGCCCTGGGCGGTGAGGCCGGCCACAATGCCGCTGGCGATCAGTTCGTCGTCTTCGCAGACCAGTACGTGCATGCTGAACCCTTCATGAAAGATGCGGGTGATTAGAAAACGCACGGATTAAGCGTGCATTATGCCGCTAACTTCATAACACCCGATAACTCCTACACTCTAGAATAGCGCCGGTTAATCATCGGTTAATCAACGCCACACATTGTGTGCCTCACTTGCATCGAATTAAGGCTGGACCATGCGGTATCTATTTACTTTTCTGCTGGTGTTGCTGGCGGGGTTCGCCCAGGCCGCACCGGGTAACCCGTTCGAGTCCAAACCCGATTTCCTCCCGGTGGGCAAGGCCTTCACCTTTACCTCCGAGCGTCTTGAAAGCGGCGAGACCCAGCTGTATTGGCAGATTGCCGACGGTTACTACCTGTACCAGCAGCGCATGAAATTCGACGGCCTGGCGCAAAAGCCCGTGCTGCCCCAGGGCGAAGCCCACAGCGATGAGTTCTTCGGCGAACAGCAAGTGTATCGCCAGGGCCTGGAAGTGAAGCTCCCGGCCGGCGCCACCGGGCAGGTCAAGCTGGGCTGGCAAGGCTGCGCCGACGCCGGCCTGTGCTATCCGCCGCAATCGATCACCGTGGACCTGGGCGGCAACCCGGCCGTCGCCGCCACCGCGCAGGCCCAGGACGAAAGCCTGGCCAGCGGCCTGCAACAGCGCAGCCTGGGCTGGAGCCTGCTGATCTTTTTCGGCCTGGGCCTGTTGCTGGCATTTGCCCCGTGTTCGTTGCCGATGCTGCCGATCCTTGCCGGCCTGGTGGTGGGCAGCGGTGCCAGCCCGCGTCGCGGCTTTGCCCTGGCCAGCAGCTACGTGGTGTGCATGGCCCTGGTGTATGCCGCGCTGGGTGTGATGGCCGCGTTGCTGGGCGGCAATCTGGCCGCGCTGCTGCAAACCCCGTGGATCCTCGGCAGTTTCGCCGCGCTGTTCGTGATCCTTGCCCTGCCGATGTTCGGCTTCTTTGAATTGCAACTGCCTGCGTTTCTGCGCGACCGCCTCGACACGGTCAGCCGCCAGCAGAGCGGCGGCAGCCTGGTCGGTGCGGGCATTCTCGGTGCATTGTCCGGCCTGCTGGTGGGCCCGTGCATGACCGCGCCCCTGGCCGGCGCCCTGCTGTATATCGCCCAGAGCGGCAATGCACTGCACGGCGGGCTGATCCTGTTCGCCATGGGCATCGGCATTGGTATCCCGTTGTTGTTGCTGGTCACCGTGGGCAACCGCTTCCTGCCCAAGCCGGGCACCTGGATGAACGTGCTCAAGGGCGTTTTCGGTTTCCTGTTCCTCGGCACCGCCGTGCTGATGATTCGCCCGGTGGTCGGCGAAAGCCTGTGGATCGGCCTGTGGGGCGCACTGGCGCTGGTCATGGCCTATTGCGGTTGGACGCTGGCCCGTGAATACGGGCTGGCCGCCAAGGTGTTCGGCGCAGCCTCCCTGGTGCTGGGCCTGTGGGGCGCGGTACTGGTGGTGGGCGCGGCGGGTGGCAGCGATGAGCTGTGGCAACCGCTGAAGGTCTACAGCGGCTCGCGGGTGGCTGCCACCGCTGACGCTCACGACGCGTTCACCACCATCCACGACCCGGCCGCCCTGCAAAGCCAGCTCGACAGCGCCAAGGCCGAGGGCCAATGGGTGCTGGTGGACTACTACGCCGATTGGTGTGTGTCGTGCAAGATCATGGAAAAACAGGTGTTCGGCAAGCCGGACGTGATGGCCGCCCTGAAGGATGTACGCCTGCTGCGCCTGGACGTCACCGCCGACAATGCCGCCAGCCGCGCACTGCTGGGTCGCTACAAAGTGCCGGGGCCACCGAGTTTCGTGTGGATCGGTCCGGACGGTGAAGAACGCCGCGCCCAACGCATCACCGGCGAAGTGGATGCCGCCGCCTTCCTGCAACGCTGGACGCAAACCCGAGACGCGCGCTGATGCTGACCCTCACCATCGGCACCTTCGCCATCGCCCTGAATCACATTCTGCTGATCAGCGCGCTGATTCTCGCCACCCTGGTGGGCTGGCGCGTGGCCAAGCGTGGCGGGGAAAACCCTGAATCGGTGTTGTTCAGCCTGTTCCTGCTGGGCATGCTGGCCGCCCGTGTCAGCTTTGTACTGATGTACTGGAGCGATTACCGTAACGACTGGCTGCAGATGGTCGACCTGCGCGACGGCGGTTTCCTCGCCTGGGCCGGCGTGATCGCGCTGGTGCTCGGTGCGCTGGCCTACGGCTGGCGGCGCCCTGCCCTGCGCAGACCACTCGGTGCCGGGGTGATCAGCGGCCTGGTGTTCTGGGGCATGGCCAGCCTGTCCCTGAGCCTCTACGACAAGGGCTCGCAACTGCCGGACATCACCTTGCGCGATGCCAACGGCAATGTGGTGCAACTGGCCGACTACAAAGGCGGCCCGCTGGTGATCAACCTCTGGGCCACCTGGTGCCCACCGTGCCGTCGGGAAATGCCGGTGCTGGAGCGCGCGCAACATCAACGCCCGGATGTCACCTTCCTGTTCGTCAACCAGGCCGAGAGCATGCAGAGTGTCAGCACCTACCTGGCCACCCAGGACCTGAACCTGGACAACATGCTGTTCGACGCCGGCGGCCGCCTCGGCCAGGCCGTCGGCTCCATGGCGCTGCCTACCACCTTGTTCTACTCGGCCGACGGACGCCTGATCAACAGCCACCTCGGCGAGCTGTCCCAGGCCAGCCTGGCCCGCGCCATGGAACCCTTCGACACCGTCCCACAAAGGAAACCCACATGCCTCGCCTCCGCCACCTGCTGACCCTGCTGCCGCTGACGCTTGCCGCCACCCTGGCCCAGGCCGAAGACTGGCCGGCCCCGATCAAGCAAATCGAAGCCAAGGGCGCCAAAATCCTCGGCCAGTTCGACGCCCCCAGCGGCCTGACCGGCTATGCCGCGCAATACCAGAACCGCGGCATGGCGCTGTACCTGACCGCCGACGGCAACAGCGTGATCGCCGGCAACCTGTACGATGCTCAGGGCAACGACCTGAGCAGCGCACCCCTGGAAAAACTGGTGTACGCCCCGATGTCCAAGGAAGCCTGGGCCAAGCTGGAAAACAGCAGCTGGATCCAGGACGGCGACAAGAACGCGCCACGCATCGTCTACCTGTTCAGCGATCCCAACTGCCCGTACTGCAACATGTTCTGGGAACAGGCACGGCCATGGGTGAAGGCCGGCAAGGTGCAGCTGCGCCACATCATGGTGGGGATTATCCGCGAAGACAGCCCAGGCAAATCCGCCGCACTGTTCGCCGCCAAAGACCCGCAGAAAGCCCTGGAAGAACACGAAGGCGCCGGCAAGGCCAGCAAGCTGCAAGCGCTGAGCAAGATCCCGGCGGATATCGAAGCCAGGCTCGATGGGAATATGAAGTTGATGGAGGAATTGGAGTTGTCGGCGACGCCGGCGATTTTCTATCTGGATGACAAGGGTGGGTTGCAGCAACAGCAGGGGGCGCCGTCGCCGGAGAAGTTGGTGAAGATTCTGGGGCCGAAGTAATTAGCCCCAGGTTCGTTAACAAGAATGCCTGTGTTAACACAGGCATTCTTGTCATGGCCTCGATTAAACTTCCTCTACCACCAGCAACGTCACATCAAAATCATTGCCTCCCAACCCCAATTGCACGTTATCGACACTGAGCCTTACTGTAGAAGATGACGCAGTGAACACACTTTTGAGCGTTCTCCAGACCCGCGTATCCAATAGCGTCGGAGCGACAATTTCTTGTCCCGAAGCTACCAAGGCAATCCTCGGCAATGGACGCCCACCACTGTTATCCCGAACGTCGGCACTGAACTCGTAGGTGCGGCCAATCTCCAGGTCACTGAACACCTTGAACAACTTCTCTCTCTGAGTAGTCAGGTCTTGAGTGTTGGTATAACCCCAATCAAACAAATAATATTGACCGCCTGCCTCTTTTAACACCAAGTCCCTTGGGTCGGTGGCACCCGCGCCTTTTTGCCAGCCGTTCCAGTCTTTTTTATTAGGGTCAAAGTCAGTCACGTCTCTGAACCGCTTGCGCAGTGTCAATTCCAATAGCGGAAACTCGATCGCCTCACTCACATCCGGGCTGCCATCGGTGGTCACCTTGAAGACGATGGCCAATGGTGTCTTGTTGCGAAACGCCTCCAGATCGGAGCGCGCAAGTACACGCTTGAGGCCGTTGTTCATATCGGAGAGTGTAATCAGCTGACCCGTCATCACGCGCACGGTGTGTGAAGATCCGTCCTCTTTAGTGCCGGTACATTCCAACCAGCCTTTCTGTCCTTCCAGGGAGAACCACCAGACCTTATCGAAGTTTTCGTCATTGACGATGATTTGCGCATCGCCGGAGAACGTCCGTAGATCCAGGATTGCGCCCTGGGTAGCCGGTGGCGTCGCCTCAGGCACCATTGGGGTGGGCAATCTCGTCGGCACACTGACCTTCAATGCCAGCGTCTTCGACGGCGCCATCTTGCAAGCGCTGGTCACTGTGTAATTGATCAGGATTGTTTTACCCGCACCGTGAATCACCGCTTCGCGCGGAATCGCAAAATCGACATAACCAGGATCGCTGTTGCCCGGTTTTGAGGTCAACGGCAGGCTCGTGCCATCCGTCTTGAGCCACTGCACGTCGATCATCTGATTGGGACTGATCCGTTCATATTCCACGCGAACCGTCACACCGTCGCGGCCATTCCAGAGGGTAAGTTGATCACCGACTGCTTCACACACCCTCGGAGGGGGCAGTATCAACGCCTCCTGCTCAATGCTGAAAGTCACAACAGGAAACTCGACGGCCGTGTCCAGGTCGCACCGCCCATTAAAATTCGCCGCAAAATGCAGGTTGAACTCACTGCAATCGGCCAATTTTTGCAGCTTGGTCCTGGCTATCGGTGTATCAACTCCGTCGCGTAGCCAGGCGGCGGTAAGCGGCTTGCCTTCCAATACATAAAACAGATAGGAACTACCGTCCTCACGCGTGCCGGTTACCCAGACCCAGCAGCAGTCCTGCTCCATGGCGTAATGCCAGATAGGCGCCACCGCCGTTGCGTCATCACCGAACGTATTGAGGTCCACCCGGTCGCCTGTGGCCTGCTCAATGCCCGGTTTTGGCAAGCCCGTGATGCCCAGCACCTTCACGTGGCGCTCGGGTGAGGACCAATGGCTGCCATCGCAGCGCGTGACGTTGTAGGTCAACGTAATGGCTTGCTCAAAATTGGCGCGGATCACTGAAGGCGGTACCGCAAACACCAGGCTGGTTTCACCTTCAACCGGTTGGCGGCATTCCAGTTCGACTGTGCCCTGTCCAGGGGTGCCGGTAAGTGTCGGGCACACCGTATCGCCGCTGCACATGCCCTCATAAGCCACCACGATATGCGCACCGTTCACTGTGTTTATCGGGTTGACCAGCCAGCCGTCGAACTCGGTGTGTACGGCTTCCTTCAGCTCAGGGGGTGACAGTTTCAAGTTAGGGTCAGTGAGCAGCGTCAATGAAAGCGAGCCGAACGATCTATAGGGAACAGCCTCGCTGTAGCGCACGGACGCCAAAAGATACAGTCCGCTGTTATGTTTAAGTTGCTGGAGCAACGCCCGAGGTATTGCTCGACGCCACCCCAGGCGCAAGTCTTCGTCGGTAACCTCTGCATCCTTGAATGGATAAAGTTTGGCCTGGGTGTCATCGGGATAGAAGCCGCTTATATAGCAGTTGATCGTTTGGATTTTGCCGGCAAATGCCCAGGGTGGAATGTAAAGAATCGGATCGTTACAGCACAACAAGGAAAGATCCAGTTTGCCATCGAACGCTTCGAGAATTTGCGCCTGAGGCAAGTTCGAGGGCAGGCTGATCCGTACCCCACCCTGCAAAGATGTTTGACTCTCACCGTTTCTAGTGACGGTGTACGTAAACAATGCGTAAGTGTCCAACCACAATGCTATGTATTCGGGAGGGATATAAAAGTTGATACAACCTGCCTCGTCGCCATTTTGGGGTTCTATCGGCGGATAGGGGCTGCCTGCCAACGGCCAGTTCAGAGTGATGAGGTCAGTGGTTTGCATGTCGTCGTAGCGGACGCTGACGTTGCCTCCGTTCAGCAGTTTGAGTGAATCGACACTGCCATTTTCGTCAGCCTCACGCAGCTCTGGCTTGGGCAGGTCAAGGGCATTCGGCAATGACTTGGGCATAGTGAAAGTTCCTTTTCAATAGACTGGAAATGCCGAAGCCCAGAGGTTGGCCTGATCAGCATCGCCCTATCACACCGTAAAAAAGCCGGCGTTCCTACTGTCAGAATTCACAGTTCCAATCTCCATAAAGACATTATTCGACCAGTGGATTGCGGCAACAGCCGTCGCCGGGTAAGTGGGTGAACATTTTGCGGCCGAAATAAAACAGCTGATGCCTGACGAAAGAGGCCCCCATTACTGGAGGCCTCGTTTTTGATACTCGTCAAACGCGCCCGATCAAGTGTTTTCCTTCACCGTAAGTTAGGGGCAGTACCGCGACAACGGGTCAGTCCATCGTCGTTTAAAATCATTTATCGCCGATACCAAACTTTCAGCGAATCAATGCTGCTATGCGCCGTACACAATATCGTGACATACGAAATCGTTGTGCCTGGATCCGCCTGAAAATCTATCCATGTTCCCGGAAATTCAACGGCCTCCCCTAGCAATTGCCCTTCTTTGTTGAAGTACGTGAATGTGACGCTACTGACGCTCGTACTTGAAAATCCAAACCTGACACGTGCACATTCTCTTTTTAAGCGCAAAACCGCCAGCTGTGGCGGCGTCCCGCCGTAGCAGAAAAGAGCATAGGACTTACCTTCAACCATACCTGGCACTTCTTCTCCGACCCCCCTCACCTGATGAAGCCCGATGTTGGATTGCATCGGCTGCCCCATTTCAAGTGTCGCTAACTTGGTAACGATAGGGTTGCGTGTGTGCTCAATGATGGGATAAGTTTCAAAGTCGTCAAAATCGGTTTCTAACTCATGCCGAAGTTTTAATGTCAGTCTATTAAACTCAAGCTTGACGGGTTCAAGCAGATTTTGACCTACCGTGCACCAAACCCTGAATGTAATGTCGGTACCATCTTTAAACTTCAACAATTCTGCACGAGACATCCGCCGCAACAGCATGTTCAGGTCATCGGTTTCAACGGGTTTTTCATCCATGATGACACTCGTGTAGGGAGAACCCTGTTCTGCAGTCCCCTCGCACGTAATCGTCACGATTTGCCCCTTGATGATCCACCACCATGCCAGTTCGCTCTCGGAATCGGGATCCTTGACGACCACGTCTACATAATCTCCGGAAACAGTCGCCAAATCCAAAATATCGCCAGTAGCCTGCTTCACCACCGGGCGAGGACGCCGCTCCATGATGGGCTCACCAACCTGCAACTGCAGTGTCTCGGACACCATCTGCTTGCAGGCATTGATCACGGTATAAGAAATCAATGCCGTCTTGCGGAAGCTGTTGATCACCTGCTCGCGCGACGCCAGGAAAGTGACCGGGCGGGACGGACTTTCCTGCAAGGGCAGTGGCCAGCAGCTGTCTTCGCCGTCCAGGCACCATTGGGCAGTGTGCTGGTGGCTGGGTTGATAGCCATCGTAAACCGCCTCGACATGCACCCCTTCGCGACCGTTCCACGCCACCAGAACACCACCCTGTGCCTCCCTGACGGTGGGTGCCCGTGGCGTCAGGGGCTGCTGGTAAATGGTGAATGTCGCGGGTGGGAACTCGAGGGCGTCCTCCAGTTCGCTCGCCTCGCAAAAGCTGGCCTTGACGTGCAGTTCAAACTTGGAGCAATCGCCGATCCTCTCCAGTCCAACCCTTGGGATATCAGCCCTGACGCCGTCGCTTTTCCAGGCGTCCGTGACAACCTCACCGTCCAGAATATCCAGGCGGTAAGCGCTGCCGTCTGCATGTTCAGCATCGATCCACATCCAGCAATGGCTCGCGCACTGACCGTATGCGCCCAAAGGCGCTATCACGTTTGCATCCCCTGAAAAGTTATCAAGGCACAACAACCGATCCGGGTTCGCCTCTTCAATCAGCGGGCGCTCAAATTCGGGGGTTAAAACATTGATCAGCCTTACTGGGGAAGGCTGTACCGTGCCACTGACGGCCAGGTCATAGCTCAAGGTCATCTGCTTGTTGAAGAAACACGCCACCACACAGGCCGGCAGTTTGACGAGAGGCATCTCACCGTCCTGTTCAACCGTGAAATCACCCAACGGTTTTTTCGCATAACCGGGCCCGCTTACATAAAACCTGACCTCGTCACTTTTGTAAGTGTCCAGCCCCTGGATGACGACCTCCCCTCCCTGCTGGGTGTTTTCAGGGTTGAGGCACCACTCACCGTTGTATTGCGCAGACTCGCGCAAGTGCGGCGGTTTCAGATCCAGCGCAGGGTCGACCTGCAGCAGTGAGGTCGTGCGCAGGTGGAAATCCTCGGCGTTCACCGGGAGCGGATTCTCCAGAAGCGGATCGCCAGGTTCAGGGTATACCGGGGCGGTGGTGTCCCAAATCACGCCCAGGTGAGCGGTGATCGCCGAATAGTCGTCCAGCCTGGACAGCCAGCCTCGCGAAAGCGTAAAGCGAAAAACGTGGTCCGGATGGGCTTCGTGCTCCTGCACCACATGATCCTTGGCCACCCAGGCGAAGCGATAGGGCGCGACGTGCTGGTTACCCGCAACCACGACAAACAACCGCTGCCTGGGTTGAATCATCGGCCAGGCCTTGATCGCGACAATTTCATCGCCCGTAAACTCTTGCATGCGCAGGTACCAGGTACTCCACTCCTCCTTGGCATGGGTAAACACCGGCCTTGAGACGACAAGATGCTCCTCCCTGATCTGTTGGATTTCCAACTCCAGCGTCAGGGATTCCAGCGCCCGCCCCCCGGCATTGGCCGTGTACTTGATCAATACCGTGTGCCCGATGCAGTAGCTGATCCAGCGTGCCGGAATGTCGACGATATTGACGCCGTTTTCCACAGAGATCGGCTCGAAGCTTGGCTGGTCCTGATCCTTGACCGCCATGTGGAACATGACGTTAGTGGCATTCGCCGGCAGCGTCAGCGTGGCCGTCGTGCCATCGATTGCATCGATGGGATACAGCAAGCTGTTGTTCGCTGCGTGCTCGATAATCGCATAGGGCAGTTCCGCTTCAACGGCTGGCAGCGACTTCGCCGCTCGAACGGACCTGGTTTTTCCAGTAGGTATTGTGCTCGCCACGATAAGACTCCTGTCCAGCGTTAGATCACCGTCGGGCCCGGCCGGATGGGCCGGAAACTGCGGTTATCTAACACGTGGATCAGGAATCCTGCCTACTGTCAGAATTGACAGTTCCGCTGAAAAAACTCGATATTCCAGACCAGTGGCCGTCTCACAACCCCTCCAATTGCGCCATCAAATCACTTAACCGATCCACCTTCTCGGCACTGATCTCATTGCCCGCCAGGCCCTCGATATACTCGGCCAGCTCCGCCACCGTGCTGCATTCGAACATCGCCCGCAGCGGCACATCGCGCTGCAGGGTCTTCTGCACCCGTGAAGCGATCTGTGTCGCCAGCAACGAATGCCCCCCCAGTTCGAAGAAGTTGTCCTGCACCCCTACCCGTTCGACCTTGAGCACTTCGGCCCAGATCGCGGCCAGGGTGGTTTCCAGTTCATTGCGCGGCGCCAGGTAGTTCTGGCTGTGCAACTGGCCGATGTCCAGGGCCGGCAGGGCCTTGCGGTCGAGTTTGCCGTTGGCGTTGAGCGGCAGGCGCTCAAGCCACAGCCAGTGCAGCGGCACCATGTATTCCGGCAATTCGGCGCGCAGGCGTTGCTTGATACGGTCCAGGCGTTCGCCTGGGCTGAGGGTTTCATCAACCGGCACCAGGTAGCCCACCAGGTGCTTGCCGTTGACGCCCTCCTGGACACCGACCGCCGCATCACGCACCTCGGGTTGTTCGTGCAGGCGTGCTTCGATTTCACCCAGTTCGATGCGGTAGCCGCGAATCTTCACCTGGTGGTCGACCCGCCCGACGTACTCCAACACGCCGTCACTGCGCCGGCGCGCCAGGTCGCCGGTGCGGTACAGGCGTTCGCCCGGTGCGCCGAACGGGTTCGGTACAAACACCGGTGCGGTGCGCAGCGGGTCGCTGACGTAACCGCGACCGACGCCGATGCCGGCCACGCACACTTCACCGACGGCGCCTTGGGGCACCAGCTCCAGCGTGCCGTCCAACAGGTACAGACGGTTGTTGTCGGTGGGCGTGCCAATCGGCAGATAAGTGCCACGGGTCGAGGCCAGGTCGACGCGGTAGAACGCCACGTCGTCCGAGCATTCCGCCGGGCCGTAGGCGTTGACCAGGCCGATCTGCGGGTAGCGCAGCAGCCATTGGTGCGCCAGCTCCGGCGGCATCGCTTCACCGGTCGGCAGCATCCAGCGCAGGCCGTCGAGACGAATGTGGTCCTGGGCGAGCATGCCCTGGATCAGCGACGGCACGCTTTCCAGCACGGTGATGCCGTGTGCCTGAACATGCTCCAACAACCCCTGCGGATCATGGGCCAGGGCGTTCGGCACAATATCCACCCGCGCGCCAAACAGCGGCGCAGCGAGGAACTGCCACACGGAAATATCGAAGCTTTGCGAAGCGGTCTGCGCGATCACATCAGCGTCGCTCAGTTGCAGGTAGGGCACCTTGCTCAACTGGTTGTTGAGCATGCCGCGCTGTTCGACCATCACGCCCTTGGGCAGGCCGGTGGAACCGGAGGTGTAGATCACGTAGGCGAGGTTATCCGGGGTGCTATAGACGCCCGGGTTCTCGCCACGGGCGGGGATTTCCTCCCACACCAGCAACTGGCAGTCGACGCCGTCGAGCAGTTCGATGGCCTGTTCCCGGCACGCTTCGGTGCACACCAGCAAGGGCGTGCGGCTCAGGTCGATGATGCGGCTCAGGCGCGGGCCCGGCAGGCCGGGGTCCAGCGGCAGGTAGCCGGCACCGGCCTTGAAGCTGCCGATGATCATGCCGAGCAACTCCAGGTTACGCTCGGCCAGCAACGCCACCGGTTGGTCCGGGCCGACACCGGCGGCAATCAGCGCATGCCCCAGGCCGTTACTGCGCCGGTTCAACTCCTCATAGCTCCATTGCCGGTCCAGGCAACTGGCGGCGATACGCTGCGGATGCTGCGCCACCCGCTCCTCGAACAACTCGACATAGCTGCGCGCCAGCGGGTAGTCGTGTTCGCTCTGGTTGCAGCCATCCACCAGGAACGCGCGCTCCTGCTCGCCGATCAGCGGCAGGTCGGCCATGTCGCCATGGAAACCCTGCACCAGCGCCAGCAACAGGCGCTTGAACTCGGCGAGCATGCCTTGCACGGTGGTTTCATCGAAATAGCGCTGGTCGTAGGACAGGTGCAAGCCCAGGTCATCGCCCGGGTAGCACACGGCGGTCAGTGGGAAGTTGGTGTGGGTACGCCCGGAATCGGAGGTGGCATTCAGGCTTTGCGCATGGCTGAGCACCGAGGTTTCCACCGGGGCGTTTTCGAACACGAACAGGCTGTCGAACAGCGGCTGGCCCTTGGGCAGTTCGCTGTGTTCCTGGATAGTCACCAGCGGCAGGTATTCGTACTCGCGCAGTTGCATATTGCTGTCGAGCAAACCGCTCAACCACTGGCGCACGCTGCACCGCTGGTCATCGGCAGGCAGCTTCACCCGCAGCGCGATACTGTTGATAAACAGGCCCACGGTGCGTTGCATCTCGGGCATGTCCACCGGACGCCCGGCCACGGTGACGCCGAACAGCACGTCGCGATCACCGCTCACGCGCCGCAGCACCAAGGCCCAGGCCGCCTGGGCGAAGGTGTTGACGGTGAGTTGATGCGCCTGGGCCAACTCGCGCAGTTGCGCGCCGTCACGGGCATCCAGCCGGGTGTAGCAGTCGCCAACCACCATGCCGCCGCTGTGGCCGGCATGTTCGCGCAGGAATGGTCGGTCGCTCGGGATCGGCGTGGTGCGCTCGAAACCTTGCAGGTTGCGCTGCCACCACTGGCGCGCTGCGTCCAGGTCCTGGCGTTGCAGCCAGGCGATGTAGTCGCGGTAGCGCGGCGGCGTGGCCAGTTGCGCGTCGCGCCCTTCGCCAAGCGCCTGGTAGAGCTCGAAGAAGTCGTTCATCAGCAGCGAACGGCACCAGGCATCGATAAGGATGTGGTGGTTGCTCATCATGAACCAGTAGCGCGCCTCGCCCACGTGGATCAGGCGCAGGTGGAACGGCGCCTGGTTGAGCAGATCGAAACCGGCCTCGCGCTCGGCCTTGAGCAGCGCTTGCAGACGCGGCTCGTGCTCACGCTCGGGGTCGGCGCTCCAGTCCAGGTAGTCAATCGGCGTGCTGCCGGGCTTGTGGATCACTTGCAGCATGTCTTCGCCGACGTTCCAGCAGAACGAGGCACGCAAGGCTTCGTGGCGGGCGATCACCGCCTGCCAGGCCTGGGCGAAACGCTCGGGGTCGAGGTCACTGTTGATGCGGTAGCGGTCCTGCATGTAATACAGGCCGGTGCCCGGTTCCAGCAGGGTGTGCAGCAGCAGGCCCTCTTGCATCGGGGTCAGCGGGTAGACATCTTCGATGGCGCCGGCCGCTACCGGCAAGCTGTCCAGTTGCGCCTGGGTCAACCGTGCCAGCGGGAAGTCGGACGGCGTGAGGCCACCGGATTCGTCCTGGAGGCAATGGGCGATCAGGTCCTGCAGTTCGGTCAGATAGGCCTCGGCCAGTTTGCCAATGGTTTGCTGATCGTAGCGCTCGCGGCTGAAGGTCCAGCGCAGCACCAGTTCACCGCCATACACCTGGCTGTCGACACTCAGCGCATTGGGCAGCGGTGCATCGGGGTCGTGTGCAAGGCCGGCGGATTCCTCCAGCGGATGAAACAGCGCGTCGGCGCCGAAGCTCTGGTCGAACTGGCCGAGGTAGTTGAAGGTAATCTCGGCGCTCGGCAGCGCGGCCAGGCTGCGTTGGCACTGGTCGTCCGCCAGGTAGCGCAGCACGCCGTAGCCCAGGCCTTTGTGCGGCACGCCGCGCAGTTGCTCCTTGATTGCCTTGATGGAGTCACCCGGCTCCGCCTGCGGGGTCAGGCGCAATGGATAGGCGCTGGTGAACCAGCCGACGCTGCGGGTCAGGTCGATGTCATCGAACAGGCTTTCGCGGCCGTGGCCTTCCAGTTGAATCAACGCCGCGTCGTGACCGCTCCAGCGGCACAGCACGCGAGCCAGGGCGGTCAGCAGCAGGTCGTTGACCTGGGTGCGGTAGGCGCTCGGCGCCTGTTGCAGCAACTGCCGGGTGCGCTCGACGTCCAGGCGCACGCTGACGGTCTCGGCGTCACGCTGGCGCAGTGCGCCGTGTGGGCGATCCACCGGCAAGGCCAGCGCCGGGCCCGCCAACTGCGCTTGCCACAGGCTCAGCTCTTCGCGCAGGGATTCGCTATGGGCATAGGCCTGCAAACGTGCGGCCCAGTCGCGCAACGCGCTGGTCTTGGCCGGCAGGCTGACG
>NZ_CVTO01000074.1:0-31288 GCF_900004715.1 Pseudomonas sp. 24 E 13 | reverse complement strand
GGCCCAGAGTGTGTAAAAACGCCTTCGCGAACTCTTGCTATGATTTCTGAGGATTTCATCGCAGGGATCGCCCATGAAGCGCTTTATCCAAGGTGAACATCGAGGCCAAGGCACCTTACTTCCCGAGAGCCTCGACGACTACGTCAGCGATACCAATCCGGTGCGGGTAGTCGACGTCTTTGTCGACGAACTCGACCTGGTCAGTCTGGGTTTTGAGGGTGCTATTCCTGCTGACACAGGCCGGCCGGCTTACCACCCCGCGATCCTGCTGAAGATCTATATCTACGGTTATCTCAACCGCATCCAGTCGAGCCGACGTTTGGAGCGAGAAGCCCAACGCAACGTCGAGCTGATGTGGCTGACCGGGCGTTTGATGCCGGATTTCAAGACCATCGCCAACTTCCGAAAAGACAACAGCAAGGCCATTCAAGGCGTCTGTCGCCAGTTCGTTGTGCTGTGTCAGCAGTTGGGACTGTTCGGAGAAAATCTGGTCGCCATCGATGGCAGTAAATTCAAAGCAGTCAACAACCGCGACCGCAATTTCACCAGCGCCAAATTGAAGCGGCGAATGGAAGAAATTGAATCGAGCATCAAGCGTTACCTGGCTGCACTCGATGCTGCCGATCGGCAAGAACCCACAGCTTCCGAGCCTAGCGCCGTGCGGCTGGAAGAGAAAATCGCCAAGCTCAAAACTCAAATGAAGGAGCTTCACGCGATCGAAATCCATCTCAATGAATCGCCGGATAAACAGGTCTCACTGACCGATCCAGACGCCCGCTCCATGAAGACGCGTGGCACGGGAATCGTCGGCTACAACGTGCAGACAGCGGTCGATACTCAGCACCATTTGATCGTTGCACATGAGGTGACCAACGTCGGTTCCGACCGCGATCAACTCAGCTCAATGGCCAAGCAGGCCCGCGAGGCTATGGCGTCAGAAACGTTGTCGGTAGTGGCTGATCGAGGTTACTTCAAAAGCGAACAAATCCTGGCTTGTCACGCTGCCGGCATCACCGCCTATGTGCCCAAGCCGATGACCTCTGGAGCCAAGGCAGACGGGCGTTTCAATAACGATGCCTTCCTCTATGACGCGGCAAAAAACGAATACATTTGCCCGGCTGGAGAGGCGCTGATCTGGCGCTATACCAACGTTGAAAAAGGCCTGACGTTGCACCGTTACTGGAGTTCGAAATGCCAGGGCTGCGCGTTGAAGTCGCAATGCACTCCGAGCACGGAACGACGGGTTCGACGCTGGGAGCATGAAGCCGTATTGGAGGAGATGCAGCTTCGGCTGAGCAAAGCGCCGGAGATGATGCGAGTCCGAAAGCGGACGGTTGAGCATCCCTTCGGGACGCTCAAACAATGGATGGGTGCGACGCACTTCCTGACGCGAAAGCTGGCCGGGGTGGGCGCGGAGATGAGTTTAAATGTGCTCGCCTACAACATGAAACGAGTCATGAAACTCATCGGTGCTCACGGTTTGATGAAGGCGCTATCGGCATAAAAAAGCTGATTTTGGCCCATCCCAGAGGCTATAAACAGAGTTGACGTGTTCCAGGTCGCGGCTGATGCAATACGCAGTATTTGCCATGCGCTCGTTCAGCCACGAACGTCAATGATCCAAGACGACGAGGCCTTGAGCGTTTTTACACACTCTGGGCCATTAGCGGACACTAAGGCCGTACGTGAAACCTGAGACGACTCATACAACGCCTTAGATCAGCCAAAGCAGAGAGTTTCTAGCACCCTAGATTAAACCCGTTGACTTGGCGGTATTGATTTCGACCCATGCAGCAAAGGCGTCAATGAATTTTTTCAAGAACTGAGTAGTTCCGTCGTCATTCAAATTTCCGCCTGGCCCCAGTAGCCTTGTCGCCCCACCGATATACGCTTCCGGCTGCTGCAAAAGTGGCATGTCCAGAAATACCATAGACTGACGTAAATGATGGTTAGCACCGAAGCCGCCGCTGGCACCGGGCGATACGCTTACGATAGCTGCGGGTTTGCCTGCCCACACAGACTCGCCGTAAGGGCGAGAACCAATATCAATGGCGTTCTTCAATACACCAGGAACTGACCTGTTGTATTCGGGAGTGAAAAACAGTACTCCATCTTTCGACGCCATATTTTGGCGAAAACGAGTCCAGGCTTCAGGGGCACTCTTACCGTTTTCTTCCAAGTCTTGGTTAAACAGATTCAGTTCATTGATCTCGACTATTTCTAATAAAAGGCTCGGTGGCGCAAGCGCGATTACTTCTTGAGCAAATAGGCGGTTCAACGACTCTTTGCGCAGGCTGCCGACAATGACGGCAATCTTTTTAGGCGACATGATGGGACCTTGATTTAAGTGGCTTTAAAGGGGGTAATCAATTTGAAAAGAACAAAAAAACGGACGTCGAACGGTGGCCGAACGATGAGGACTGCCCCACCGCCTGGTCATGTGGGTCTGCCCTATACTTTGGCGGCGCCGTTGACAACCAGGTGATGACCGGAAATCCAAGCTGCATCGTCACTTGCCAGGAAAAGCACGGCGCCTTCGACATCGGCGACAGAGCCCAAGCGCGCAAATGGCGACAACTGTGCCAATGCCTGATAGTCATTTTCCTGAAGGTTTGCGATGACACCGGCGTCACGTAGCGGCCCCGGTACCACACCGTTCACCGTGACGTTACGCTTGCCCATTTCCTGCGCGAGACATTCAACGTAAAGCCGGCCGGCGGCTTTGCTTCCGGCATACGCGGTGAAGCCTGCGTTCGGTACGATCGTCGTAGTGGACGAAATCACGATGATGCGTCCACCATCGGTAACATGGCGCGCACTTTCGCGAAGCGTATAGAAGGTGCCAAACACATTGGTTTTGGTGACAGCCTCGAACATCGCGTTATCGATTTCCGTGATCGGTGTGTCGATAAGCTCCCGCCCGGCATTGGCCACGACAATATCGATGCGCCCAAATCGAGCCAGCACTGCTGCGAATATGGCTTTGACAGCGTCCGGGTCGCTGATGTCTCCCCCGATGGCCATTGCTTGAGCGCCCTCAGCAACGAGAGCCTCGACATTTCGGTCGGCTGCGGCAGCGTCAGTGTTGTACGTCAACGCAACGGAAGCCCCCTCTCTGGCAAAACGACGTGCCAGGGATAATCCGAGCCCGCGCGATGCGCCGGTAATCAGTACAACTTTGTTGGTCATTCGCATGATCAGATTCCGTTGATGCTGCGTTCTGTAGAGGTTGCGTTGCCCTGCCACTGGACAAGTTCCTGCTCGACTTTGGCCATTTTTGCACGCATTCCGCCCATCGCATCGGCACCCAAGGCCGCGTGTACGGGTGGATGATCCGCCTCCATCAGGTTGATAATCGCCAAAGCCCCTTTTCCTGGAACATTCGGCTGCTTACCTTGCAGACCACCTATAGCTACACGGAACTTACCGACGGGTGTGCCTTCATAGTCATCGATTTTTTGCTCGACGTAAGCCAGTGAGCGACCCGCAAATTGGGTCTCGAATACACCGATGGTCAACACAGTCGTGGCGATGTTAAAGGGTGCAAGTTCACCTGCCAGTGCTTCCCCCAGGATGTCAGTAGCGCCCTTAGCGGCCGAGTACACGCCCATGCCCGGGTAGCCAATGAAGCCACCGATTGCGGAGAATTGAATGATGTGCCCGCTGCGCTGCTTGCGCATCGCAGGGGTTACAGCGCGAATGATGTTCAGGCCGCCAAAGAAATTCAGATCGAATACACGCCGCGCTTCTCGATCCGTCATTTCTTCAACTGCACCCACTGTGCCAGCACCCGCACAGTTGGCGACAATGTCGATACGTCCAAAGTGATCCAGCACCTGGGCCACACCCGTTTTGACCGCCACATCGTCTGTCACGTCTACCAAAACGCCCATGCCCTGCGCAGCATGTTTACCGTTATAGAAATCCACTTCTTCTTGCTTGCGAAAGGTGGCTGCGACTAGCGCACCTTTTTCCAGCAGTTGATGCACTAACTCGCGCCCCAATCCCGATGAGGCACCAGTAACGAGGACGACTTTGCCATTTATTGATTTCATTCTCTGCTCCGGGGTTTGGCTATTCACCGGATGTTAGGTATTGGGCCTCCCCCCAACAAGCCGGTTTGGCCAGATTCAACTTCCCGCTCATTGGACGCTCCTTCCCAGCGAAACATTGCCAAATAACCACATAGTTCTAGACGGTACCCTTGGAACTCTTCAAGATTAAAAATTGCCTTCCTATGATTGGGCCATACGTGAATCGGCTGGACCTGAACGATCTGTTTATTTTTGTCAATGTGGTCGATCGCGGTGGGTTTACTGCCGCAGTTGCAAGTACCGGTATGCCCAAGTCAACGCTTAGCCACCGCATGCAACAATTGGAGGGCGAATTAGGTGTGCGTTTGCTCAGCCGAACGTCGCGTCGCTTCGGTATGACCGAGGCAGGAGAAGAGTTTTACCAGCACGCGCTGGCCGCGCTGCGAGAAGCGGAGATGGCAGAAATGTCAGTGCGTCAGCGGTTGTTGGAGCCCGTCGGGACCATCCGGTGTACCGCTGGAGTCGCGACCATGAATTTCGCCATGGCGGGCATGATCGCTGACTTCCTTCGTGTCTATCCCAAGATCAATATGGTCGCTCATGCAGCCGATCGAACCATCGATATTGTTGGCGAAAATTACGACGTCGCCATCCGGGCGCATGAGGCTCCATTGCCGGACTCCGATCTTGTCCAGCGCATGCTCGGGGTCGCTCCCTGGTTTCTGTTCGCCGGATCAAGCTATCTGGCCGAACATGGCGCACCGGCCACGCCAGCGGAGCTAAGCAGCCACGCCTCGATTTTCTTTGCGCGAGCTAATGCCCCCATGAACTGGCGGTTGCGCCATGTCACTTTATCGATCGAAGAAATTGCTGTGCCCATCATGCCGCGGCTGCAAAGCGAGGACATGCTCAGCCTGCAACATGCAGCTATCAGCGGGCTTGGGATTGTGGCCCTGCCGAGTTACATCGCGCGGGCGGCCGTTGCGCGTGGTGAGCTTCATCGAGTTCTGCCCGAATGGATAGCTGGCGATGCCAGGATCACTGCACTGGTACCTTCCCGCAAAGGATTACTGCCGTCAGTACGTGTTTTCTTGGATCACTTGGCTTTGGAGTTTCCCAAGATCCTCTAGCTGTAAAGCCATCCTTAATACGCTGGGCAAATCGTTGCAGCGGCTTCTCCGTGAATACAGCACATTTTTTTACCGAATACAGCAACTACGGCGGCACTACCGAGCGGGTAGGCGCCGAAGATAGGGGGAGTTCTCGACGTCCATTCCACCGGACACAGATTCCAGAAACCCCGTCTTGCTGGGTCAGGTACGCGTTCCTACCATGGTTTCTTGCCTCTCATCCTCGACGGCACTAACGATACCTGATCTGGAATCTATGACTTTGACAATCACACGACGCGGCGCGATAGCTTTGGGAGCACAGGCAGTGCTGGTTGCAATGACGGCAGGCGCTGCTACGTTTGCCTCTAGTGCAACGCGCAGCTCCAGTAAAACTAAAGAGACCCCTCGGACTGGCAAGAAGTTTGACGTGGTGATCGTCGGTGGTGGATCTGCCGGTGCCGTCCTTGCAGCACGTCTCAGTGCCGACCCGCTGCGCAGTGTGCTGCTGCTCGACGCAGGTCCCGACTTTGCGCCCGACCGGTATCCAGCAGTGCTGACGAACGCCGACCTAGTTGCCGCCTCTCCCGAATACGACTGGCATTACCATAGTGACGACTCAGCTCGGATAGGTCACGACATAGCCATCCCACGCGGCCGAGTGATCGGTGGTAGCTCCGCGGTCAATGCTGCTGTGGCGATGCGTGCGCGTCCTGCCGACTTTGCGCGCTGGGCCGGACGCGGAATCGAAGGTTGGGCTTGGCCGGAAGTGCTGTCCGCCTACCGAACGATGGAAAACACGCCAACTGGCGAAGATGCATGGCATGGCCGTACCGGCCCATTTCCAGTGCGTCAGCGCACTGCTGCGCAGAATACTATCTCAATGCGTGCTTTCGTGGCGGCTGCCGAGTCAGTTGGACTGCCGCTCGTGGATGACTTCAACGGCGCGCGCCAGCACGGCGTAGGTCCCTACCCGTTGAATGTCATCAACGGCACCCGAATCAATACCGGCATGGCTTACCTGAGTGCAGACGTGCGGGCTCGCGCCAACCTCACTATCCGCGGCCACGCTGAAGCCGACCGCGTCCTGATAGAACGAGAACGCGCCATAGGTGTATTGCTAGTAGACGGCGAGATAGTTCCAGCCGGCGAAGTAATCTTGTCGGCCGGTGCCATAGGCAGCCCCGCTATCCTGCTACGCTCCGGTATCGGCCCACAAGGCCATCTTCGCGAGATGGGAATCGCCACCGTCGCTGATCTACCGGTAGGTGAACGGTTGCAAGAACATCCGTTTTTCTTCAACGTCTACGCGCTGAAGACCTCCGCAATTGCTATGACCCCAGCCGGCGGCGCCATCGCCTGGACTCGTTCGCAACACGCCGCACCGGACGATCTGGACTTACATATCTCCGGTACACACCTGATCGACCCAAAGGCAAGCCCTACCGGCGGTGCGATAGTGCTGGCATGCGCCGTCACATTACCTAAATCCAACGGTAGCGTACGCTTGACCAGCCGTGACCCCCGAGTTGCGCCGAACATTCGGTACAACTTTTTTGAACAGGAAAATGACTTGGATCGCATGGTCGAAGCTGTAGAACTGTCTCGCAAGATTGGCCGCAGTGCACCGTTTGCTGACTTGGTTGACCATGAAATGACACCGGGTAGCAGCGTACTTGAAGGCAAGGCTTTGCGACAAAACATCGTAAACAATGTCGCCGGCTATCAGCACCCCACGTCGAGCGTGCCGATGGGCGCGGACGGTGACAAGGCCGCCGTAGTCAACAATTGGGGCGCGGTGCGAGGTATCGCGGCACTGCGTGTTGTGGATGCCTCTATCATCCCGGATATCCCATCGGTGGCGACAAATCTTACTACTATCATGCTAGCCGAACGCATTGGTGCCCACCTGACTCGATAATTTCCCCGAACGCAGCGTAAAACTGGAGCATCAATGATTGGATCGCTAAAGCCGAACTCTGCAATAAGAACCATAATCTGAAATTGAATAAAATATACGGAGACCGTTGAGCAAACGCCGTCAATAGACGATAAATTGCAAATTAGAAGTTTGGCCGAAACAGCGCCGCAACTGCGGCGCGAGCCAAGAATGGTTTATTTTTATGTCGGACATATCTAGTGCTTATAAAAAAGAGCCAAACTACAGAAAGACTATTTATAATTACCCTAAGTATCACACATATAACTATAACCATCAAATAAGATAAATAAAGCCAGGAAGTTAATGCCTTACATTAAGAGAATTGAAATCTTAGAGAACTATAGAGAAGAGAATAATTTCCCCTTCTATTTGCCTTCAATTCAATCAATTAGCAAAATCGAGCTTCATCCCGTGATAAATTTTTTCGTTGGAGAAAACGGTAGCGGTAAGTCAACCCTCTTAGAGGCTATTGCAGTTTCATGTGGCTTTAATCATGAGGGAGGCAGTAAGAATTTCAAGTTTTCTTCCAGCGATGAAAAATCCCTACTGTCCAAGGCATTGCGCTTGTCACGCACAGCAAAGCGACCTCGAGATGGCTATTTTTATCGCGCAGAAAGTTTTTATAATGTAATTACAGAGATGAATAAGTTGGATTGCGGACCTGGCGGGCCAGCTATTAAGGACTCATACGGGGGAAACGATCTTCATACGAGGTCTCATGGGGAGGCTTTTATGGATCTGATTTTACATCGATTCGGAGGAAACGGATTGTATTTACTAGACGAGCCTGAATCTGCGCTATCTCCCCAACGCCAATTATCTCTGCTGGTACGTATAGCGGAACTCGCAAAACAAAATTCGCAGTTCATAATTGCAACTCACTCACCAATTTTAATTGCTTACCCGGGCGCCAGAATTTGGGAGTTTACCAATAGTGGATTGGTAGAGAAGGAATATTCAGAAACTGAAAACTACCTAATTATGAAAAGTTACTTTGCTAACCCTGAAAGCTTTATGAGCAAACTATTTGATGAAAAGCATGATTTTTAGTTAGTTCAGGCACTGAAGAACATCGATGGCTAGAGCGTTTATCAAGATCGCTGGCGCAAAAAAATGAATTGTTGCCGATCGCGGCTTAATAAGTACGACGGCATTATTGCCTTGTTTAGCGTAGATCGAGATGCCGCCGATTTTGAGGAGAATGGCCACTTCTTGCCGAAAGCGGTAGCCTGGTACGGCAGGTTTCGGCTAGAAGCGCACTCGACAGTTAGCCGCTGATGTCTCTACGCTGATCGATCTGGTGAAAGCACACCACTAAAAGGAGCAGTCATGTTGGTAGTTGCCGTTGATCGAGATAGCGTTCATGCGGGAGATGATCTGGAAAGTCATGCAATATCGATCACATTCGATCAATCAGCAACACTGCGCACCTTGATCGAAGTGATACAAGATATGGACTACCTACCTCGTATCAGTGGAGGCAAGGCCACTTGGGTTGTTTATTCATCTGGCAAACCATTAGGTGTTTTAGCCCGGCAATGGCCAGAACCTAAATTGGTCGTGCGCCCCGAGAGCATCGTGGATCAATATTTCGGAAATATCGAGCCTCGCCTACTTTTCAGATATTGGTGTCAGGCAGATCCAGATGAGGTCTTTTCGGATGCCCAGGCCGGAAATGAACTGCCATCACGATTTTAGGATGGGCAGGAGGCATTGCTTTAAATCAATGCGAGATTACTGCTGTGGGTCGAGAGCCGCCTCCCGTGAACGACTGCTTTTGGCCGAAAGCCGCCCTTCATCTCAACTCCAAACAACAGGATATCTCCAAGGGAAACACAACAAAAATTCCTAACGCCGCCGGTTGAACTCCCCTCAAGAACCGCTCTACCACGCCGATGACAAGGCTAATAGCTTGCGCGGCCACAGCCGCCAACCGATACCGCAGACAGGGAAGTTTGGACGTCTTTTTCACGCCCAACCCGGCGCACCTCAAACCTGTCATGAGTATCAACCCATGCTGCAAAAATCCCTGAGAGCCCAAATCCTCACGCTGCTGAGCGCCAGCCTGCTGGCGATATTGCTGATTGCCTTGGCCTGCTTTCATTTTCTGTCCAACGGCGTGCAAAACTACGCCAACCTGATCGAAGGTCCGCTGCACACTTCGCAATTGATCGATGAGGCCAACTTGCAATTCAAGGTGCAGGTTCAGGAGTGGAAAAACGTATTGCTGCGGGGTAAGCAGCCGGCGGACCTGGATAAATACTGGAAGCAATTCGAAGACCGTCAGCGCGACGTACAGGGGATACTCGGCGAACTGGCCGGCCAGAAAGGCCTGGACGGCCAACTCAAGACCCGCATCGAACGCCTGCGTGACGAACACCGTCAGTTGGGCAGCGCTTACCAGAAAGGTCGCGATGCCTATATCGCCGCCGGGGCGGACCCGACCGCAGGCGACGCCGCCGTCAAAGGTGTGGACCGCGCCACCAGCGATCAGATGAGCGAACTGGTCAGCGAACTGCGTAAGCAGGGCACCGAGCAATCGGCGCTGATCAGCGCAGCAGCCGATCGCACGGTGATATTGGGGACTACCGTGATGCTCGCCTCGGGGCTGTTGATCGGCCTGTTGAGCCTTTGGTTGATCAACCGCAACTTGGTTGACCCCATCCGCAAGCTGATCGACTACGTGGAGCAGTTGAGCCGAGGCAAATTTGCCGAACGCGTGGCCAGCGCCCGTAAAGACGAGTTAGGCAAACTGGCCATGGCCGCCAACACCCTGCGCGATTTTCTTGCCGAAACCTTCAGCCGCCTGCAGCGCAGCGCCAATGACCTGGACAGCGCCAGTGGCGAGCTGAGCGCCATCGCCGGCCTCATCGCCAGCGGCACCAACGAGCAGTTCAACCGTACCGATCAAGTGGCGACGGCGATGAACGAAATGTCCGCCACCGCCCAGGAAGTGGCACGTCATGCGGCCGATGCCGCACGGGCGGCCGATGATGCCGACCAGTCCGCGCAGCAGGGCGAAAAAGTCATGAGCAACACCATTCACACCATCACCCAGATGCGTGGCGAGATCGTCAACACCGCCACCGTGATCCGTCGCCTGGAAACCGACAGTGGTCGCATCAGCAAGGTGCTGGAGGTCATTCGCGGCATCGCCGAGCAGACTAACTTGCTGGCACTGAACGCGGCGATCGAAGCGGCCCGTGCAGGTGACGCCGGACGCGGTTTTGCGGTAGTCGCAGACGAGGTGCGCAGCCTGGCTCAGCGTACGGCGACATCGATCATCGAGATCAACCAGATTATCCAGACCGTGCAAACCGGCGCGGAAGACGCGGCCAAGGCGATTGAAAGCGGCCAGACGCGCAGTGAAGAAAGTGTCGCGCAAGTGAATCAGGCCGGTGTCATGCTGGAGCGCATCACCCATGCGGTGGAAGCCATTCGCGACATGAACCGTCAGATTGCTACCGCCGCCGAAGAGCAAACCTCTGTGGCCGAAGATATCTCGCGCAACCTCACCGAAATCACCTCGATTGCCAGTACCAACCTGGACAATGTGCAGCGCACCGAAGCGGCAAGCCACAACCTTCACGGGTTGTCCGGACAGTTGAATGAAGTGACGGCACGCCTGAGTGCCTAGCTAATACCTGATAGCAAGGACGCCTCCCCCATGGACCTCCACCAAATCAAACACCACCTGGCCCGTCCCACACTGAAACTCACCGCCGGGGGCTTTCGCCCTCTCGGTACTGACGAAGAAAGCTGGCTAGGCAACGTCTTCCTGTTCAGTCCCGATGAAGGCGTGCCGGTCAATCAGGCAGGGCAGCCGTTGCTGCCCTATGCCCAGTTCTACCTGCCCGCCCTGCCCTTTATCAGCCCGTTACTAACGGGAGTGCGTGTGCTGACGGTATTTATTTCAAATCCATTTCCCGAACCCTTTGAGCCCATGGGCGACAATTGGGTGATCCGCGAATACGGGCCACAGGATATGTTGGTGCGCAAGGTGCTGCCGGTGGAGGGTACGTTTCTCAAAGCCTTCGCGCTGAACGCCCAGGTCGTGCCGGAAGATTTTCCGCTGTGGGATGGCGGCGGCGTACCGGCTGATGTTGAGCAGGCGATACTCGAGCTGCAACGCGTAGGCGAACTGCAGAGCTACTACGACCTGGTCACTCACACCTACGAACACAAAATTGGCGGC
Organism: Pseudomonas sp. 24 E 13; assembly: GCF_900004715.1. Taxonomy (NCBI): domain Bacteria; kingdom Pseudomonadati; phylum Pseudomonadota; class Gammaproteobacteria; order Pseudomonadales; family Pseudomonadaceae; genus Pseudomonas; species Pseudomonas sp. 24 E 13. Next base: position 20,008 of record NZ_CVTO01000074.1, on the reverse strand, counting down.
TATCCGTCGTTTTGCCAGTCAGGGGTGGATCCGGGCGAAGGCTTTGAGTTTGTCTTCCAGATTTCGTCGGATGCGAAGATCAATCTGAATGTGGTCGACAATGGGAGCCTGATGTTCTGGAAGCACGTCGAGACTGGGGAATGGGCGTTTTATTATGATTTTTACTGAGGCTTGAAGAGGCGCAAGCGCATGTCCCCGCACACGCACGAAGCTGAGCCAATTTCCCCAAATGCAGCTGCGCCGTTCCAAACCAGACATTTAAATTTGTCTGTAAACCATGAGCGTCTTAGCATCACTGCAAATAACGGATCGTTGAAAGGCCCCTCATGCACCTTCATGGACTGAAAGCTCTATTACCGTGGTCACTGCTCGTCATGATGTGTTGCGCCGAAGCCGCCACAGTGGCAGCGAGCGACAAAGCGGTAAGCCTCTTCGAAGCGCAACAATACCGGGCGACGATTGAGGAAGCGGATCGCGTGCTTCAAACCGATCCGGCCAACCCCGAAGTGTTGAATATCAAGGCGTTGGCAGTGTCCGCGCGGGGTGATGACCGCACCGCGATCCGCCTGGTTACCCAGGCACTGGAGGCGGCTAAACAGAATGGCCAGGTATCCATCGCACAACAGGCGACCTACTGGAACAACCTCGGTTATTTACACGAACGACAACGCAATCTGGACATTGCCCTGGGCTACTATGAAAAAGCCTTGAAAATGCGCCTCGCGGTTCTGAGCGCAGATGACCTGCTGATTGCCGATACCTATAACAACATCGGTACCGCTCAGAGCAAATTGGGCCGATATGAAGAGGCCTTCGAAAACCTGCGCAAAAATCTCGCGCTGAGAAAGCGAATAGTGGGAGACCACGACGCTTCGGTCGCCGTGTCACTGAACAACCTGGGCAATGCCTATAACCTCCAGGGCAACCACCAGGCCGCACTGCCGCTTTTTCAGCAGGCACTGGACATCGACATGGCCCTGCACGGGCCCCGGCATCCGACGGTCGCCATCCGTTGGAACAACCTCGGCGACGCCTATCGCGGCCTGGGCCAGTACGACAAAGCGCTAACCTACCTGACCAAGGCGCTGAACAGTGACCGCGCAACGTTCGGGGAGAACCACCCCAAGGTAATTTTGCGCTATTTCAACCTGGCAAGAGTCTACGAGGCGCAAGGTGACACCGCGAAGGCGCGCGAGGCCTATGCAAAAGCCCTTCAGATACTCAGACAGGTCGACCCCGAAGACGTTGCGCAAATCCGCTACTTCGAGGAAAAACTGCGAATACTGTAGCTAGTGAAACCTGGGCTGACATTTGAACAATGATGCTCTGCCCGGCTTTTCGCCGCGTGTAAAAACGCGCAGCCATGCTCAAGGATTTCAGGGAGAAGAGGAATGTCATGCGAATAGCCTGCCTACATACCGCTCAAAGCAACGTGGCAGTCTTCGACTCGGCTGCAAAAGCGCTTGGTATTGGGCCAACTGTTTTGCAGCACGAGGTTCGTGCTGATCTCCTGGCAGCGGCTGAACGCTCAGGCGTACTGACTGCGCAGGTATCGAATGCAACGCAGCAAGCGCTTCTGTCACTCGCTGACCATGCTGACACCGTTCTGCTCACCTGTTCGACCTTGGGCCCGTCTATCGAGGGCCTTGCAAAGAACACATCATCCGTAATTATAAGAGCGGATGAAGCGCTGGCCCGTGCTGCGGTGCGTGCGAATACGCAGGGTGGCAAAATCGTGGTCTTGTGTGCCATCCAAACCACTGTCGAGCCTACATCTCGTCTTTTCATGCACGCTGCGCAGGCGTCCAAAGCGCTGGTTGAAATACGACTGGTTTGCGGGGCTTGGGCACGCTTTAAATCCGGTGATTTAACAGGGTATCTGGCCGCTGTTGCCGAAGCGGTGGACCGGGCATACCTCGACGGCGCCTCGGTGGTCGCCCTGGGGCAAGCATCAATGAGTGAAGCTGCATCGCTCGTGACAACGAGTTCTTCACCGCTCACCAGCGCCACGGAAGGTTTGAAGGCAGCGGTGGAAGCCGCATCGAGGCACGTAAAATCGGGGTCATAAAATTAGAGTCAGACCACCGTTTAAAATAACGGACAACGTAAGCACCGCTTGAGTTAGGCCCTGGCGGCGGAAAAACCGGCATCAGGACCTTCGTACCTTCAGCCCTTCAACTCACCGGCACGATTGCTCGCCGCATCATCGTAAGCCACGTACAACGACTCGGCGATCTGGCTTTTGATGGCCTTGGTGGACTCCAGGCCCAACACAAACCCTTCGGCCTTGCCGCCGGCGCGGTTGAGTTCTTCGTGGGTGGCAGCGCCAGTGATGGCGTCGAGGAGTTTGGCGGCGTGCGGCCCTACGCCTTTGGGCAGGGAGATTTGGTCGATGGACATGGCGGTACCTTTAAGAATGAGGTCGGTAGCGCGTGTAACCACTGCCGGGGCGAGCATGGTAAACCGGCTGGCGAAGAAAGGGGCTGCTTTCGGCTAATGCCCGTCAGTTAAGGCTTTTTGTAGGAGCGAGGGGGCGCCTGGCTCTTGCTTGCGAAAAACTCACAGGCACCGCGTTCATTCAGGAAACACGCGTTATCGTTGACGTTTTTCGCGAGCAAGCTCGCTCCTACAGAGGGCGGTGTTCGCTTAACTGAATGGCATTAGCCGCTTTCGGCCCTAGAAATGCGCCAGCGCAGCGTCACGGCTGGCAATCACTTCGCAGCTGTTCAAGCATTATCCTGGCTGCCGGACTTCCATTTGAAGCATCAACTTCTTTTTCAAGCAGGTACATATTGATGCCTTCCCTGATCAACTTATCGACAACCTCGGAGTACTGCATAGCATTAGCCATAGGGCTGCTCAGATAAAGCGCATGGTACTTGAACTGGTCTCGAATAGTTTCACACCACCCACGCTGCGCCCTTAAATCGTCAACTTCTAAAACTTCCTCCGCCGAAAAGATCAAATAGGCGACGTAGTTTTCGTACTGCTCAAGGTCCGCGCCGGCTTTGAAACTATTAAATTTAGGGTCATTGAACGGATAAGAGGCGGCCGAAAACTTCGGATGGGATAACGCCGTACTCAAGTACTCTCTGTATATGGACTTGGCAGCAGCGACTCTTGATTCATTCAGTTGATTATAGGCAACGCCTGCCGCCGCCACGGCAACCAGAAAAGTTAACAGCGATGAAATGCCTGATACATCGGAGTATTTACCCAAACGCAGTTTACGCACCACAAAAACACCGAAAACCACAGCCGCTATGCAAATTGCAATTACCATGACACGCCTTAAATGAGGTTTGGAAAGTGTAAAAACCTGGTACCGCAATCGTGACGATCTCAGTCGTCGAGACTCCACCCACGCCGCTCATACATCGCCCTCTCCGTCTCCTCCGTCGCCCGCTCCCCCTTGTACGCCAACTGGGTCACCAAAAACCGGTCCTTGATGTCCGTCAGATCCGACGGGTCGTAGGTTCTGAGCATCGGCGCCAGGTCGATGGTATTGGCGAAGTTCTCGTTGGTAAGGCTGTAAAAGCCCATGCGGCTACCGGACCAGGGCGAGCTGGCGTCCATCATGTCGATGGTGGCGTCGCGGTAGGCCACGGCGGCAGTTTTCAGCTCAGCGGAGCCGTTGAGCAGAACGGTGAGGCGTTTGATGTTCGCTTCGCCTAGCTGACCGGACTTGTCGAGCACTTTCAGGCGGCCGTCGGCTTCGACGGTAAAGCCGTAATCGGTTGCGGCCAGGTCAGGTGCGGTGCTGGCCAACGTTGATTGGAATGCGGTGAAGGCGCTTTTCAGCACGGCTTGTGCACCATTGAAACGCTCGGCGAAGCGAGGAAACTCAGGCGATTCGGAGCGGCCGACCCAGACGTCTATGACCTGCAAGGGTTCGCGCAGGGTTTGGGCGGCTTCGCTGGGATGGTAAATAGCCGCCGGGCCGGCGTTTGCCAAGGCCTGGCCGGCGGCCTCGGGCGGCGCCTTGGGCGTGAGTGTCTGCTCGGAAGGCGCAAGACGCGGGCTGGCTGGGGCTAGATGGGCAGCGCTGACGGAAAGTGACATTTCAATCGGTCCATGATTGGCGGGTTCATGGAGGTTATCGACGTAAAGGGCTCGATCTTTAGGCGCGCTCGGGCCAGCAAGCCTTACTCTTGCACGCTGCGTATCAGCGTGCCGAACAGGTTCCCACGCGGCATCTTGTCCAGTGGGATGTCGGCGTCCTCGAACCAGGCCTGCCCGGCTTCGGGGTGGGGTCCGCTGAGCACCACCACGCCCTTTTTATAGGTGTAACGCGCGGCCGCCACGTCGCCGTTCTGGTAAGTCGCCAGGGTGGTATAGGCAGAGGTCGAGGTGGCCTTGGGGAAGTACGGGCCATCCTGGTAGAACACCGTATCCGGCTTGCCGTCCCAGGTGACGCGCACGGCGGCGTCTTCGATGCCGCTCACTTCGAAGCCTGGCCGGCCTGCTTCGCTGTCGAGGTCCTGGGTAATCAAGCCGAGGTTGTTGTCATCGGCCAGGTAAGCGCCCATGCACAACCCCAGGTAGCGCCCGCCCCCGGCGACGTAATCGCGGATGGCATCGGCGCGCGCATCGCCCAGGCTGTCCAGCGCGGCCGGGATGTCCTGGCCGCCCCCCGGTTGAACGTAAAGGTCGTAGCGCGCAAGGGTTTGCGGGGTGATGTCGACCGGTTCATCGGCGCCGACAAAATCGATCTGGTAATGCGGGTCCAGGCGCAGCAGCGCTGCCTTGACGTTTTGCGAACAATCGGCACAGCCTGCCGGGCCCCGGTAGATGGCCACATGAGTGATCGGCGTGGCGGCGTGCGCCTGGGCGGCGGCGAAAACGAGAAGCGTGGCGGCGATAGCGTGCAGGTTCATGGGAATGCGCTCTGTAGCAGATGGGATTCGCGTACCACAGCCTAAATCGAATAGCCCGCGAAAACCGTTAACAGTTGTAAACAACCACCGTTGAAATGCCCACTTACCCAACCGCCTGCGACAACGGCCGCGCCACCTGTTCCAGGGCCTTTCGCTCAGCCGCCACGCCCCAGATCGCCTGCACCACCGCTGCGATGAGCATCAGCGCCGCGCCGATCAGGTAGCCGATCAACAGGCTGCTTCGCTGCTGCGTCTGGATCAACTCGCCAAACAACGTCGGCCCGATGATCCCGCCCAGCCCCGTGCCGAACGCGTAGAACACGGCAATCGCCAGCGCGCGTATCTCCAGGGGGAAGGTCTCCGCCACGGTCAGGTACGCCGAACTCGCTGCGGCCGAGGCGAAGAAGAAAATCACCATCCAGGCGATGGCTTGCTGGGTCACGTCGAACCAGCCTTGTTGAAAGGCATAACCGCTGAGCGCCAGTAACACGCCGGAGGTGGCATAGGTAAAACTGATCATCACGCGCCGACCGATCACGTCGAACAGCCTGCCGAGCAGCAGCGGCCCGCAGAAGTTGCCGAGGGCCAGAGGCAGCACGTACCAGCCGACGTGCTCGGCGGGCACCTGGTAGAAGTCGGTGAGCACCAGCGCGTAGGTGAAAAAGATCGCGTTGTAGAAAAATGCCTGGGCGGTGAGCAGGGTCATGCCGACCAGGGCGCGACGACGATAGCTGACGAACAGGGTGTGGAAAATTTCCGCCAATGGCGTGTGGTCGCGGGCATACAGGCGCAGCGCCGGACTGCTGACGGGTGCCAGCGCATGGCCCTGCTCGCGCAGGCGCGCCTCGATGCCGTCGACAATGCGCTGTGCTTCGGCGTGGCGGCCGTGGATCAGCAACCAGCGCGGGCTCTCCGGCAACCACAGGCGCATCACCAGGATAACCAGGCCCAACGCGGCACCGATGCCGAAGCACAGGCGCCAGCCGAGGTCGCCGCCGACGATCTGCGGGTCGAGCAGCACAATGGCGCCACCGGCACCGAGGGCGGCGCCCAGCCAGAAGGTGCCGTTGATGGTCAGGTCGACCCAGCCGCGATAGCGTGCCGGGGTGAATTCCTGGATGGTCGAGTTGATCGCCGTGTATTCGCCGCCGATGCCCATGCCGGTGAGGAAGCGGAACAGCAGAAAGCTTTCCAGGTTGAAGGAAAACGCCGTGGCGGCGGTGGCGCCCACATAGAGCCACAGGGTGATGAAGAACAGTTTGCGCCGGCCCAGGCGGTCAGTGAGCCAACCGAACAGCAGCGCACCCAGCACCGCGCCGGCGATGTAGACGCCACCGGCGAGGCCGATGTCAACGTTACTGAAATTCAAGCCCGTGCTGCTTTTCAGCGCACCGGACACTGAACCGGCCAGGGTCACTTCAAGACCGTCGAGCAGCCAGGTAATGCCCAGGGCGAACACCAGCAAGGTGTGGAACCGGCCCCAGGGCAGGCGGTCCAGGCGTGCGGGCAGGTCGGTTTCGAACAGCGCGCCAGGGGTGGTGGAGTGTGGTTGGGTCATTGTCACATCCGTCATGTGCTGTCCCTCGTCAGTTATGAGTGAGTCTTTTGAGGGGGAGTTCAACGGGGTTGCGCTGAACGAAGGGGCGATTGGCGCAGTCGCACTATCAGGCCCCGGCAAGGAACCCACTGATGCCTCTGAACCCTGCTGCTTTCGCACTGTTGTTGAGCCTGACCGCCGCTACGGCGTTCGCCTCACAGGAACCGCTGCGCCTGGAACAGCTGAAACGCTGCGGTGACCTGCTGGAAAACCAACAGCAGGATTGGTGCCTGCGCGTGCGCGGCATGGGCGATGCCACCGCGCAGTTGAAACTGGGCGGCACGGTGCTGCCGCAGGACGCTGTACAGCGCGACGGCGACCACCTGCGCCTGCGGCTCGATAGTCGCCGCTACCAGAGCGGCCCGCTGTGGCTCGAAGACGGCCCGCGCGCCAGCAACGCCGCCTGGCTGAGCCTGCGCAACAGCCAGGTAGTGGCCGCCGGGCCCAGCGAAGTGGCGAAGAACATGGACGGCCTGACCACCTACGTCGATCTGGTCAGCGTACTGATCGAAGAAGACCAGAATGGCCGCCAGGAAGCCGAACGCCTGGCGCGCAAATACGGGGCGACGGTGGTGGGCAGTATCGCGCCGCTGAACGTTTTTCAACTGCGCCTGCCCGCCACCGACCTGATCCAGCGCGACGCCCTGGTGCTGCGCCTGGGCAGCGAGACCAGCGTCGATGCGGTGGTCATCGAAGAGTCCGCCGCCGAAGAAGCCGAGCACGCCGCCCCTCGCCGTGAGGCGCCGAAGAAGCCGGCGCCCGACTCCGATGAATGGGCCGCCAACCGCTTTCTCGATGCGGTGGCCTATTACCAGCGACGCATCCCGGGCCAGCACACGCCCATCGTGCCGCAACCGGTGCGCATCGGGGTGATCGAGCGCGGCGTGGATTTCGACACGGCGGATTTCGCTGACTACCTGGGCGCCTGCGCCCCCCGGCGCACCTGCGTCTACGCGGGCGATACGGGTTCGGCGGACAGCCATGGCACCACCGTCGCCGGCATCCTCGCGGCGGGCTGGAACAACGGCGGCAATACCGGCTTTTTGCGTGGCCTGGACAAGGCCGGCGGGGGCTTTGAGGTGATTGTCGAGCGCAACTCCGATGCCGGAATCACTGCAAACATCGCCGCATCAGTCAACCTCGTGGAGGACGGCGTGCGCGTGCTCAACTGGAGCTGGGGCGTTCATCGCGTCGGCACCAAGGACGTCAACGGCCATGACGTCGACTCGCTGGTGCGCTCGGGAATAGCCATGAGCGGCTACGAAGAACTGCTCGAAGAGTTTTTCCTGTGGCTGCGCAAGGAACACCCCGACGTGATCGTGGTGAACTCCGCCGGTAACGGTTCGGCCTTCTCGGGCAGCGACGAGTACCGCCTGCCCTCCTCGTTCATTACCGAGCAATTGCTGGTGGTGGGTGGGCACCAGCGCAATGAGCGCAACGACGTCGCCGTCGATGATCCTGCCTACGCCGTCACGCGCAGCTCCTCGAACGTGGACATGCGCGTCGACATCACCGCCGCCGCCTGTGCACACGCCTCAACAAAGGACGCCGACCAAGAGGGCGCCGTGCATTGCGGCACCTCCTACGCCACGCCGATGGTCGCGGGCCTGCTGGCGGCGATGCTGTCGATCAACCCGCAGTTGCAGCCGGAACAGTTGCGCACGCTGTTGCGCCGCAGCGCCCTGGCGATCGGCGATAACCATGACTTCGAACGCAGCGACGCCCAGGACCTCACGGCACCGATCCTGCCGTCGGAGCGCAATTACCAGCTCAATGACAAGGATGTGGGGCGCTCGGCGCGGCTGGATATGCAAAAGGCGCTGGACCTGGCGGTGCAGAGTCGCACGCGGGTGCGGTAATGGCGAGCGGCGGCATAATCGATAGTTTGGCCGCCTGAGCCAGGGCTATCGCGCAGCAGCCCCCCACCTCAACGCCGCTGAAGCTTCACACTGGCAAACGTCGATTCTTCCCTTGCCTGCTCCAGTATGTTCTTGGGTTTGGCCGGCGCCCCCGGCTTGGCCACAGGGCGCGGCGCAATCGGCAGGCGCAGGCGCATGTCCGAGCGTTCGTCACTGGGCGCCACGCCGAAGAAGTCCCGATAGCACTTGGAAAAGTGCGGCGTGGACACAAAGCCGCAGATCGCCGCAAGCTCCACCATCGAGATAGGGGTCTGCATGAGTAACTGGCGAGCCCGGGTCAGGCGAAGCTTGAGGTAGTAGCGCGACGGCGTGCAGTACAGGTAGCGCTGGAACATGCGCTCCAGCTGGCGCCGCGATACCTGGACGAACGCGGCCAGTTCATCCAGGTCGATGGCTTCTTCCAGGTTGGCTTCCATCAAGGCCACCACTTCCTGCAGCTTGGGCTGTTGCGTGCCCAGCAGATGCTTGAGCGGCACGCGCTGGGTGTCGCGCTCGTTGCGGATGCGCTCGTACACAAACATCTGCGAAATCGCCGCCGACAGTTCATGCCCGTGATCGCGCCCGATCAGGTGCAGCATCATGTCCAACGGCGCGGTGCCGCCCGAACTGGTGAAGCGGTTGCCATCGAGGGAGAAGACGCTGGCGCTGACCGTGACACGGGGAAAGGCTTCCTGCATGGAGGCCATCAGTTCCCAATGCACGCTGCACTGGAAACCATCAAGCAAGCCCGCCCTGGCCAGCGCCCAACTGCCGGTGCACACCGCGCCGAGGCGGTTGCAGTACAGACGCGCCTGGTTGCGCAACCAGGTGATATGCGCGGGTGTGGCGGCCTGTTGGATGCCCACGCCGCCACACACGATCACGGCGTCCAGGTCGCGCTGTTCATGCGCCACCGCATCCGGTGTGACCGACACGCCATCGCTCGCCCACACCGGTTCACCGTTAAGGCTGAGGGTGCGCCAGCGATAGAGTTCCTCACCGGCCAGTTGATTGGCCATGCGCAAGGGCTCGACCGCACAGGACAGCGATATCAGGGTGAATTGGTCCAGCAGCAAAAAGCCGAGGGTCTTGCAGGCAGGCGCGTCAGGTTCCATCACAGTACTCCGCACGCGTGATCAAGAGGGCTCAACCACAATGGCCTTGGCCGACTGCCCGTGCTGACGCGCCGTGACCACGCCGATCAAGGAGATCAGCAAGGCCAGGCCAATCGTTGAGGACACTTCCGTGCGGTGTTCCGGTGTCACCATCATCACGGCCAATGCTGCGCAGATGAACACGATCACCAGGTAAGTCAGCCAGGGAAACAGCCACATACGAAAGGCCAGCTCGACGTTCTGCCTGAGCAGCATCCGCCGCATGCGCAGTTGCGAGATGGCGATGACCAGGTACACCAGCAACGCGATGGCACCGGAGCTGGCGAGCAGAAACTGGAACAGACCGGCGGGCATGAAGTAGCTCAGCAGCGTCACCCCTGCGCCGATGATGGTGCTGGCAATCACCGCCGCCCTGGGCACGCCCGCGGCTGAGGTGCGTTTAAGCGCCACAGGCGCGTCGCCGCGTTTACCCAGGGAGAACAGCATGCGCGAGGAGATGTAGATCGAGGAGTTCATGCAACTGGCAACGGCGATCAACACCACCACGTCGACCATGAATTTGGCGTTGGGGACGTTCATCAATTCCAGCGCGCGCTGATAGGAACCCACGGACGCCAGCAACGGGTCGTTCCAGGGCACCACGGAGATAACGACGAAGATCGACAGCAGGTAAAACACACCGATGCGCCAAATCACCGAGCGTGTCGCCCTGGCGATGTTCTGCGCCGGATTACTCGATTCGGCCGCCGCGATGGTCACCGCCTCCGTACCGATAAAACTGAACATGATGGTGATGAACGCCCCGACCACCGCCGACAAACCGTTAGGCGCAAAACCACCGTGCTCCTCCATCAACCGGCTCAAGCCACTGGCTTGGTGATCAGGCACCCAGCCCATCAGCACGCTGAATCCCAGGCCGATAAACCCGATAATGGCGATCACCTTGGCCATCGCGAACCAGAACTCGAACTCACCATATTTGGCCACGCTGAACAGGTTGGTGATCACCAGCAGGATGATCGACAACAAGGCGAACAGCCACGCATCGACCTGGGGAAACCACTGATTGAGTACATAACCGGCAGCCAGCGCCTCGATCGGAATCACCAACACCCAGAACCACCAATACAACCAGCCGATGGTGAAGCCCGCCCAACGGCCGATGGCCTGGTCGGCGTAAGTAGAAAAGGAACCGGTGTCGGGACGCGCCACCGCCATTTCTCCGAGCATGCGCATCACCAGCACCACCAGCAGGCCGGAGAACAGATACGCCAGCAACACCGCCGGCCCCGCCGCCGCGATGGCATGGCCGGAACCGACAAATAACCCCGCGCCGATGATGCCTGCGATGGACAACATGGTGACGTGGCGCGGCTTGAAACCCTGCGCCAACTGACCGTTGGAATCGTTGGAATTTAGGCTATTCATTGTTTTTGTTGTTCTCGGGCGACCAATACCCCTCACCTTAAGGGTGCTGCGCCGGGCCAAAGTAGCCTGAGTACGCCATCGTCGTGTCTGATCTCGTCATTTGTCGATCGGTTGCGGCGGCTGGCGAGCCGGCGCCTGCAACCGACCGCTCCTCAGGTTGCGGTACCGGCCTTGAATAATTCGCTCATGAGTTCGGTGGCCGCTCCGTGCCCGAAGACATGCGCGGAGTCACGCTGGGAGGGGTCCAGTGTGCCTTCGCCTCTGATGCTCTGCCCGGTATAAACCAACGTTCCCTCAAGCACTTCGACTGCGCTGTGATAACCCAAGCCGACCAAAAACGCGCCGGTCCCAGCCGCACGCGCATAACGCTGCTCCTGCTCGGCCGGCGTCAAATCCGACATAGGCGTGAGCCCGCTACCGTCCCGAGCGGGCAGCGCGCCCACGTATTGATCGCTCGCGCTCACCCCGCGCAGCATGTCCCAGGTCTGCAAAATTTCGGCCGGCGAGGCTGACATATGCCCGACAAGCGGCTCGGTAGTTTCCTTGATGCGGGCCGTACCGATATCGAAAACCGCCCAGCGATTATCAGGAATACGCTCGGATGCCGGCACATTGAGCGCTTTATCCGCCTCCAGCCCGCTGTTGTGCACGCCTGCCCGAAAAGGCATGTGGGCAGGCGAATCGAACGAACGGACTTTTCGTTCAGCGCGCTTATCCGGGCCTACCGCCGCAGAGCCGCCGTGCTCGCGCATGCGCTGGACGGCGGCGGCATCCGGCACTTGCAGCCCCTGTGCCTGGAGCTGCCGGTTGAGCGCCGTCATCAGTCCCTGGTCCGCGTTGCCGGGGGTGGTGTAAAACCCGCCGATATCGCCCATCAATGCGATGGCCACCGCTCTATCGGTGGCGCTTGCCGATCCGCTGCCGGCGCGCGCCAATGCTGCCAGCAAGTCATCCGTTGTCTTCCCCGCCAACAGCCTGCCTTCCCCCAATAAATGAGCGCCCAACGTGCCCTGATGCTGCGGGCTCAGGTTCGAGACCACACGGTGCAAGACGCTGGCGGCACCGGCCAGCTCTTGAGTCAAGACGTCGCCGGGCTTGTAGAGCACGTTTCGCGCCGCGACAGTCTGTGCCAACGCCAACGCTTTGGTGGTCGCCTGAGCGGACTGGCCCGCCGGGTTGCCATGGGTGATGTGCTGATGCACGGCATCCTTGGCCTTGAGCACCTCATTGAAGACCCCGGCGTCCCTGGCGGCGTTTTCCAGGGCGCTGTCATTCATGAAAAGCCTATCGCCGATGTGCTCGAAGCCGGGCCTTCCCGGGAACGTTTCAAGCAATTTGCCGCGTACAGCCGGATGGGCCAGCGCATATGAAATTTCATCCATCGAATGCCCGCCATCCACGTAAATGAACAGCGCGGATTGAATGGCCAAATAGGCTTCAAGGTCGTCCGGCCGGGTATTGGCATGCACATCCTTGCAGGCACGCACCGCCCCCTGTTCGATCACAATCGAACCCGACGGCCCGTTAACGTAAGTCCCCGTGCCTTTTTCAAACAAAGCCTTCACATAAGAACCCGGCTTGGATGCATCCGGATGCTCGGGATCCTGCATCTCAAGCCTGTCGGGGCAACGGGTGCTGGCGCCGGCCAGCAACTGGCTCCGGTAATCGCTTTCATATTTGATATTGAACGGCTCATTCAGGCGCAAGTCCCGGGGGGTCGCATCGATATTTCGCAAAATACCGACGTTATGACTGTCTGCCTGCCGGAACAAATTACCTTCTCGGGCGTTGAGTTCAATACGGCCTTTTCCGGGTGCCTTGATGGGATCAAATACACTGTCCCAATGGCCCGCAGGGAGTTTTGCCGCGACATCCGGCTCATTCCTCAGCGCGTAACTTAAATAACGGTGTTTGTAGATATCAAACAAGGCCGTCCTGGCCTCGGGCGAGATATTCAAGGTCTCCAGGGTTTTCTCGGCACGCGTATAGAACCCCTGGAGTTGATCCAAACCCTCGATGCTCGTGTCGAAACGCTGGTTCTTCCAAGCCGCCTCGTATTTCTCGAACAACGGCGCAGACACGTAGTTGTCCTTGATGTAATTGACCTGATTGTTTGAGATAGCGACAAAGGTTTTATAGGTGTCCGGCGAACGGAAATAATCTTGCAGGGCATGCTTGGCATAGTAACTTTCGAACGCGCGCCGCACCGGGTCGTTGACCATTTTCAGCCTCATCGAACCGTCGGCTGCGTGCGGCGAGCCGTTGGCGACCAGCTTGGTCAGCTCGGCTCTACGCTGCTCCGGATCGATAAGGCCGCGCAGTCGGGTAAGGATCTTCTGGGTTTCGGTTTCAGCCGGCCCCGCGATCCTGAACCTGTTCAAGCCCAGGCTCAGCGCGCCATCCTTGATGGACGCCTTGCCCGGCGCGATACGATCCTGGGAGTGTTTTTCAACGATATCACTGTCAATCACGGCGTTATAAATAGCACCGTTCCTGATTTGCGCGACCTGCGGGCCGCCGTACAGAAAACTGACCGGGCGCTCTTGCCCGTCGGCTTTGAGCGTGACCGTAGGCAGGGCGTTGGAAGTGACTTCAATAGGTTTGTTTTTTATGGAGTCGAAGTTCTTCACAAACTCGACATTCTTCAATACCCGGTTACCAGCGTTGGCCTGCAATTGGGCCGCAGCACTGGAGCCGTTATCATTATTGATCAGCATAGTGGTTGCCTCTACCTTTGAATAAGGCGGCGAGCGTCGTTGCGACGGTTTATTTGAAAATGCTGTGCAGCGATGTCATCAGGTTGAAAAAACCATCCAACGCAATCTGCAATGTTTTGGCCGACCCCGTGCACGCGTCGTCCAGCAGGGCTTTGACTTCGTAACCGCGCAGACCTTTGCCCAACACCGGCTGGCCGGTCACCACCGATGGCAATGCGTGTTGCAGTGAAAGCAGCAGTTTTTCCGCATGGATATTCAGCGTGGCGCTGTTCAGATTTTTCAACTCACTCCACATCCACACCCCATGACGGTCGGCAGTGAGCATGATCGGGCTGATGGTTTTAAAGTTAAGCGCGATCGAGGAGTGGCGATCAAAGGAGCCGAGGCGTTCCTGGGGTACGCCAAGGTCCAATAAAGTTTCGCGGAGTATTTTCGCAATATCAGAACTCACGGCCTATCCCCTCAGCGTAAGCAGCCTTGCTTTTGGAGTTATAACTGGCGTCCCTGAGTTACCCGTTGGCGCCCTGCTCAGCGAATGTGAGAGAGGCGAGAGATGAGTGGCGGCCGTCCACGAACAGTTCCATTGGGCAATAGCTGCGCGATTTGCCTATCAGCCCGCCTGCACCATCATTTGCCACAAGGAAGCCCCAACGCCGGTGATGCTTTCGCCGGCAATAAGCCCGGCCGCCGCGGTAATCGCAAAACGTTCGGTAAGACGTGGCCGACGACAGCTGACCAACCAGGTCAGCACCGCTCCCAAAGCCATCATCAGCGAAATGGACGCCGGCAGTACAAACGCCAATCCCAGGGCGGCGGCGCTGGGCAGGTAGCGCGCGCGATGCGCAGACAAGGTGCTGTCGAGCACACCCAGCAACACGCCGATCAAGCCTGCGATGGCGATGGCCCAGCGAATGCTCGGCGATAACGAGTCCAGCCCGTGGGTCAGGGTTTGCGCCACGGCTTTCCAGGTGGCGACGGCCGGGGCCGGCCATTGTTCGGTGAGGAGCATGGTGTGTGGGTCGGGAATCAGCGCCAGGTAGGCGAATACGCCGACGATACTGCCGACAAAAATCCCCAGGATCTGCGCGATCACTTGCTTGTGAGGCGTGGCGCCAATCGCCTTGCCGACCTTGAAATCATTCATCAAGTCCGTGCACTGCCCGGCCGAACCGCCGGCCGTGTTGGCGCTCATCAGGTTGATCGGCACCTGCCCCGGCGCGACGATGCCGAAGCTCAGCTGGGACAATTGCCCAATTGCGCCAATCGGCGGAATGCCGGTGGCGCCCACCACCCGCGCGGCCACGGCGGCCAGGCAGATGGCCAGGGGGATGGTGAGCAGCGCCATCCACGGGTTGATGCCGAACAGCAACGCCTGCAGGCTCACGACCAGGATGATCGCCAAGGCAAACCCCGCAGCCGGGCCCGGCTTTGGCAGGGTCCAGGGCGTGCCGCCGTGCGCGCGGGTGGTTCGGTGCAATGTCCACAAGCGAATCGCCAGGGACGCCAGGGTAGAACAGACCATCAAGCTCACGCCGGGCCACAGCAGCCACTCCACCAGGGCGGCGAATTGCGGCCCGCTGCTGCCCGGCGCAACGTGCACCAGCCCGTGCGCCAACAGCCAGGGCCCCAGCCCGCCCCAGGCCAGCAAGGCGCCGAGCAGCAAGGTCAGGCCCACGCGCAGGCCGATGATGCCACCAAAACCGAGCAGCAACAGCGACGGGTCAGTGGTAAACGTCAGGCGTTCCAACTGGGCCGTCGGCGACCAACGCGGCAACGCCCACAGGAAGGTGTCCACCCACTTGACCAACCCCGACAGCAACGCGGCGCCGAGCAGCACTTTCAAGCGAGTCGCCGCTTCGCGACCGTGGTTGTAGATATGCAGCAGAGTCTCCAGGGTGGCCATGCCTTCGGGAAACTTCAGCGCCTTGTCGTTGAGCAATGAGGGCCGCAGGTACCACGCGATCCAGATCCCCAGGAAGCTCACGGAAAACACCCAGGCGATCATCGGGATCGCCTCCAGTTGATTGCCCGTGAGCAAGGTGTAGGCCGGGATGGGCGCGACCAGCCCACCGGAAATGATCGACGCCGCGGCAGAGGCGACGGTCTGGTTGATATTGCTTTCATGCAGCGTCCACGGCAATGGCGCAGCAGAGCGTTTGGCCAGGCCCTGCCAGATCGCGTAGCCGATCAGCAACGCGATGATCGACATGTTGAACGACCAGCCGATCTTGAGGCCGGCGTACACATTGGACGGCGTGAGCAGGATACCGAGCAGGATCCCGGTGATGACCGCGCGCAGGCTGAGTTCACGTTGTACGGGGGTGATTGCCGAGGTGGGGTGCATGCAGATTCCTTTCGACGAAAAACAGTGCCACCTCATAAGTGAGCGCTGAAAGGCTCGAAGGTTCATCGATGCGGCTTGCCTCGATAGCCATAGCTAGCTACACAACGCTGTAGCCCCCCGCTAACCACGATGCGAAGCGAGCCGCTCTTGATCTGGCTTTTGATCTTGATCTCAGGCGCCCCGTTAAACCACGCTGGCCGAACGCAGGCTTGAATCCGTGGGTAACCCGGCAGGACGCCGGGTTAGCCGCACTGGGCCATGGATGGCCCATTGCGGCGGCCCACGGATTCAAGCCGGAGAGAGGGCACACCGAGCCTAGGCGAGGTGCCGAGTGGTGGGGCAAGAGCGTTTTGCTTACTTTTGCGCTTTTCAAAAGTGAGCCGCTGTAAAAGCGGAACCTATAGCAGCCGTTACCGCAGAAACGGATATGTACTCGATCTGATCCGGCATCCTGGTCGGCCCAGAGGCCGCCATCGGGGGCAAGCCCCCTCCCACATTTGGACCGAGGTGTATCAGCTGGATAACCGTTGGCTGACAGGCGCCATCGGGAGCAAGCCCCCTCCCACACTGAATTCATTTAGCAAACGCGTACTCGCCGCCCTGCTCCACCGCCTTGCGATAAGCCGGTCGCTGCTGAAGCCTGTCCACCCACGCCGCAAGGTTCGGATACGCCTGCAACTTGCCCTGGGCCTTGGCGATTTCGCCGATAAAGCTCATCTGAATGTCCGCCCCCGTCAGTTCGTCACCCACCAGATACGGCGTTTGCCCAAGCACGTCATTAAGGTAGCCGAGGTAGTTGGCCAACTCCGATTCAATGCGCGGGTGCAGCGGCGCGCCGGCTTCACCCAGGCGCCCGACGTAGAGGTTGAGCATCAGCGGCAGCATGGCCGAGCCTTCGGCAAAATGCAGCCATTGCACATAATCATCGTAGGTGGCGCTGGCCGGATCGGGTTGCAGTCGTCCCTTGCCGTGACGACGAATCAGGTAGTCAATAATGGCCGCCGACTCAATCAATACGCGGGCTCCGTCCTCGATCACCGGCGATTTGCCCAAGGGATGAATCGCCTTGAGCTCGGGTGGCGCGAGGTTGGTTTTCGGGTCGCGTTGGTAGCGCTTGATTTGGTAAGGCAGGCCCAACTCCTCCAGCAGCCAGAGGATGCGCTGGGAGCGGGAATTGTTGAGGTGATGGACGGTAATCATAGGGAAGCAGCTCCATTGGGGTTAAGGAGAAGACTACAACACGGCGATGGAGTGCCCTGAATGGACCTCATCCCAATCGAAACCGCGCCGTGTTGTCGCTCAACGCCCGGCTGCCCTGGCTCAGGCTGTCGGCAGCCTGATTGACCGCCCGCGCGCCGTCGAGCAGACGCCCGGCCGCTTGGTCGACCTGCTGGATATTGCCGCTCACTTCGTCCGCCGTCGCAGCCTGTTCTTCCACGGCGGCGGCGATGTGCGCCAAGGTGTCGGTGACGTGCTGCACCGCACCGGCAATTTCTCCCAGGCGCGTGCCCAGGCCGGTGACGGATTCGGCATCGGTGAGCGCCTGCTCGCACGCGGCGCCCATCAGGCTGACGGCCTGGCTGACCGTGGCGCGCAGGCTGTCCACCGTGCCGGCGATCTGCGCGGTGGACGCCTGGGTGCGTTGCGACAGGCTGCGTACCTCATCGGCAACCACTGCAAACCCTCGGCCTTGCTCGCCGGCGCGGGCGGCTTCGATGGCGGCGTTAAGGGCCAGCAGGTTGGTCTGCTCGGCAATGCCGCGAATGGTGTCGACCACCGATTGAATCTGCTGGCCCTGCTGGCTGACCTGTTCCAGGGCATTGGCGGTGTCGCTCAGGCGCTGGTTGAGTTGCTGGATACTGGCCGTGGTGCGCTGGCTGTCGCGGCTGCTGTCTTCGGCGATACGGCGGGTGTGGCGGGCGCTGTCGGCCGCCTGTTCGCAGCTTTTGGCAACGCCCAGGGAGGTGGCGGCCAATTGGGTAGCGGCCGCGGCGATCTGGCTGATCTGGTGGCGCTGGTCTTCGACGTCGGTGAGGGTGCTGCCCGATTGCGCGCTGAGGGTCAGCACGGTGGCGCCCAGTTGCTCGGTCTCATGATTGACCCCGAGCAGGCTGGTGCGCAGTTGCACCACGGCCACATTGAGCGCGGTGCTGATGGCGGCGAGTTCGTCGCGCCCCTGCACCGCCACTTCGACGTGCAGGTTACCGTCACGCAGGGACTCGGCGAGCGTGGTGATGCCACTGGCGCTGCGACGGATCGAGGCTTGCAGGCAGATGAACAGGTACAGCGCCGCCAGCGCCAACAGGCTGAACGTGGCCGCCACGGGAATGAAGTGCTGCAACGATCGCTCACGGTAGTACCCCAAGCGCGCATCGAGCGAATGCAGCGACTGGCTGCGCAGCGCACCCAACGCCGCGAGCATGGCGTCGACACTTTGATCGAATGCGGCGGTGTCGAGCTTGATGGTGCCGCCGAATACGCCGTCGTCGAGGGTTTTGAGTTCGCCGTCCAGGCGTTGCAGGCTGGCCTCGTATTGTTCGGTCCAGGGTTCAAGGCCGGGGTATTGCTTGGCTTTCAGCGCAGTGGCGGCCTTGACCAGTTGGTCCCGCGCATCGCCGATGCGGCCGCGCAGGTCACGCATCTGCAAGCGGCTTTGCAGGGTGAACTGGCCCGAGGCAATCGAGGATTGGCCGACGCTGGCCGTACGGCCGATACGCTCGATCAGGTCCGGTGTGTGCTGGCTGGAAATCTGCATCAGCAGATAGGTTTCCAGCCAGGGATCGAGGATCAGGCCGGCGTCCAGGGTGATCTGTTCGCGCAGCGATTGCATCGCGGTCAGGGCGGCGGTGAAACGGTCGTAGCCATCCGGCCACCAGCCGACGGTGCGCAGGGACTGGGTGTCCATGCCCTTGACCGCGGCCTGCAGCGTGTCGAAGCGCGCCTGGGTAGCGGCGCTGGCATGATGGGTCTTGAGGGCGTCCCCCAGGGTTTGCAGGCCTTGCTGAATCAGCGGGCTGCCCGCATCCACCCTGGCCATCGCGGCCTGGGCGGCAGGGGTCGGCGTATGCAGGATATCCAGGGCTTTCCAACGGGCGGCCAGATTGCGCTGGGCGCTCAGTTGCCCATCGAGCAGGTCCAGCGCCAACAGCTGGCGCACGCCGGACTGTTCGCTGGAAATCACCGCGAGTTTGTCGTGGTAGTCCTGGCCGATCATCCACAGGCTGCCGGCGAGCGGTAGCATGAACAGCAGGAACAGCACCTGGAACTTACGCGCGAAGCCGAACCGCCCGAGCAGACGGATACCGGGTGATAAAAATCTTTGCATGCCCTACACACTCCCCTGAACAACCCCATACTTCACAGCCGGGAATGACTAACGGCAAAATGCCATGTCATTGATTCTTCTGGCTCAAGCAAGATCTGGGCCGTGGGATACAAGCGTGACGACACGTGCCATGGCGCTAAGAAACCTTTGATCAGTGCGCGAAAATGGGGCGAAAGCACTCATTATCGGGCGCGCGCCTGTAACCGCCGGGGACACGGCGCGACGCGGGAGAGGTCGAACGCTGACAATCCCGAGCGATCTTCAGGTCAGCAGTTGAGTGATCCACTGAATTTCCCGGGCGATCCCGTGGACTTTCTCTTCCGGCACCGACTGCCTGGCTTTCTCGAAACTGGCCAAGGTCTTTTGTTTCTGCTGCAGCAAGCGCTGCCACTTCGCCACGAACGCGGGACTGCGCGCCAGCAACTGCAGCGGTCCGAAATACAGCTGTTGTTCGGTGTAGGACACAGGCCCGGTCGGTTCGGCGACGATGATTTCGTAGTAGAAGCGGTTCTCGTGCAGCAGCTCTTCGCCCACGATGCGGTAGCCGTTGTGCATCAACCAGTGGCGCAACGGATACTCGCCGCCATTGGGTTGCAGGACCAGGCGCTCCTGGCCATTCAACCGCGCCTTGCCGTTGTCGAGAATGTCACGAATGGTCTCGCCGCCCATGCCGCACAGACTGACGGCCGTGATGGCGTCGCCGGGCT
>NZ_CVTO01000038.1:0-204 GCF_900004715.1 Pseudomonas sp. 24 E 13 | reverse complement strand
CGAGCACCACGCCTGCGGTCACCACGATTACTGATGTGGTCGATACCACCACTGTCACCCTGACGGCCGGCTCGACCGTGACTGAAGGTGGCCAGATCACCTACACCGCGACCCTGACCAACCCGGCACAGACGCCGGTGAGCGTCACCTTGAGCAATGGCTCGGTGATTACCATCAAGGCGGGGGAATCGACGGGTACTGTTG
>NZ_CVTO01000011.1:0-3014 GCF_900004715.1 Pseudomonas sp. 24 E 13 | reverse complement strand
GCAGGACGCGGAGCGTCCGGGGCGGCGTTCCCACGCGGAGCGTGGGAACGATCATCATCGCGCCTTTTTTGCAGTGCTTTTATTAAAGTGCCTTGTTCCAGAACAACATGCGGCCATGGGCGGGATCAAATACCGAATCGTCAAAACCGAACTTGCGATACGCCGACTGGGCCAGCGCATTGCCTTCAAGCACTTCCAGGGTGATCTTGCAGCAACCGCGCTGCCGGGCGATTTCCTCGACCTTCTGCAGCATCTTCTGACTCAACCCCAAGCCCCGAAACTGTTGCGCCACCACCACATCGTGGACATTGACCAAGGGCCGACAGGCGAAGGTCGAAAACCCTTCGAAGCAATTGACCAGCCCGGCCGGGACACCCCCAACGAACGCCAGCACACTGAACGCATGAGGGCGCTTGGCCAGCTCCGCAGGCAGTTGCTGCAACAGGTCGGCCGGCAAACTGTGGCCGCCGCCCATCGGGTCTTCAGCATAGTGGTTGAGCAGCGAACCGATGGCATCGGCGTGTACGGCGTTGGTGTAGCTGGCTTGCAGCACCAGGATGTCTGGGGTGTCCATTTCCTTCCTCGATAACGACAACCAGGGAACCGATTCCCTTTGAGAAGGTTGATTGTAAGCATGGAGTCGGCAGTAGATGAAGGAGATTAACGACAAATGTCTGACAGAAAGCGCGTAGATTGCACGTATCCAACGCCTCAAGCGCAGTGAACGCGGGGCTCTCAGGCGCCGAAGCGCTGCAGCTGCATTTCGCGCAAGCGGCTCAAAGTGCGACGAAAAGGAAACGCCAGGTAGCCTTCGGTATAGAGACGCTCCAGCGGCACCTGGGCCTCGATGAACAACGGCACTTTGCGGTCGTAACACTCATCCACCAGCGCGATGAAGCGTCGCACGCTGTCATCATGCCTGGACAACTCCGGCAATTGCCGATCCCCCGCGACCACGCGCTCGGCGCCGTCTTCGGTACCCCGGGCAATACGACCAGGGCGCTGCTGTGCGCTGAGGTTGGGCACCTCTCCCAGCAGGATGGCCTTGAAGCGATCGCACAGCAGCATGAAATCCATCGCCGCCAGGGGTTGTTCGCAGAGCTCGGCGTAACGGCACCACAGCACCGCGTCACTGGCCTGCACCGCCGCTATCGTGCGATGCCCCACGTTCACTTCCTTCTCGTCGCTGAGGGTTTGCCCGTCGCTCATCTGCCGGAACAGCGTGGCCAGTGCATCGGGCCGATTGACCCAGTAGCGCTGCAGACCCACGCCGGGATGCAGGCGATGATCCTCGCCGCCGTCCACGGCCAGCACCTGCATATTCCGATTGATCGCCGCGATACCCGGCAAGAACCGCTCACGGTTGAAACCTTCGGCGTACAGATGCTCAGGGGGTTGATTGGAGGTGCAGACCATCACCACGCCCTCCCCGAACATCACCTGAAACAGACGGCCGAGAATGATTGCGTCACCGATGTCATTGACGAACAACTCGTCGAAGCACAGCACGCGCACGTCCCGGCTCAGTTCCCGCGCCACCGCCTGCAGCGGGTCCCGGGTCCCGGTGAGCTGGAACGAGCGCTGGTGCACCCAGCCCATGAAGTGATGAAAATGCTGGCGGCGCGCGGGCACGCGCAGGCTTTGATGGAACTGGTCCATCAGCCAGGTCTTGCCGCGCCCCACCGGCCCCCACAGGTAAACGCCGGTAATCGGCGAACCACTCTGGTGCAACGCCTGGTGACAGGCTTGCAAGGCCTGCACCGCCCGGCGTTGAGCGTCGTCGGGCACGAAGCCCTGCCGGGCGATAGCGTGTTGATAAGCGGCGAGCGGCGAGTCGAAAGTCATTGGCGCAGTATGCCGTACAACGCAAACGTCTACCGCGCAATCTTCGCCCTCAGCCCAGTTCCGCACGCAGCTGGCGCGCCGCCGTCACCATGTGGATCAACGCCGCTTCCGTCTCCGGCCAGCCACGGGTTTTCAGGCCGCAATCGGGGTTCACCCACAACCGCTCAGCCGGAATCCGCTTGGCCGCCTTGCGCAGCAAGTCAACCATCTGCGCCACCTCCGGCACCCGTGGCGAGTGGATGTCGTAGACGCCGGGGCCGATGTCGTTGGGGTAGGCGAAGGCTTCGAACGCATCGAGCAACGCCATGTCCGAGCGCGAGGTTTCAATGGTGATGACGTCGGCATCCATCGCCGCGATGGACTCGATCACATCGTTGAATTCGCTGTAGCACATGTGGGTGTGGATCTGGGTCTCGTCACGCACGCCGCAGGCGCACAGGCGGAACACTTCGGTGGCCCAGTCCAGGTAGTGCGGCCATTGCGCCTGACGCAACGGCAAGCCTTCGCGGAACGCGGCCTCGTCGATCTGCACGATCCTGATACCGGCGGCTTCCAGGTCCACCACCTCGTCACGCAGCGCCAGGGCCAACTGCCGGGCCTGCACTTCACGGCTCACGTCTTCCCGTGGGAACGACCACATCAGCATGGTCACCGGGCCCGTCAACATGCCCTTGAGCACCTTGCGCGTGAGGCCCTGGGCATAGCGAATCCACTCGACCGTCATGGCTTTCGGACGGCTCAGGTCGCCGTAGATCAGCGCCGGTTTCACACAGCGCGAACCGTAGCTCTGCACCCAGCCGAAACGGCTGAACGCGTAGCCGTCCAATTGCTCGGCGAAGTATTCAACCATGTCGTTACGTTCGGCCTCACCGTGCACCAGCACATCCAGCCCGAGGTTCTCCTGCACCTCAACCGCGTGCCTGATCTCGCTGTGCATCGCTTCGACGTATTCGGCTTCGCTCAACTTGCCGGCCTTGTACGACTGGCGCGCCAGGCGGATCGACGCAGTTTGCGGGAACGAACCGATGGTAGTGGTGGGAAACAGCGGCAGGTCGAGGCCGGCCCGCTGCTTCTCGATACGCTGGGCAAACGGCGATTGGCGCTGGCTGTCCCTGGCGCTGATCGCGGCAACGCGCGCTTGCACGGCGGGCTTGTGAATACGCGGCGAA
>NZ_CVTO01000065.1:0-13532 GCF_900004715.1 Pseudomonas sp. 24 E 13 | reverse complement strand
TGGTGTACAGGCCCTTGCGCGCCAACTCGAGGGCGCGCGCCATGTAGTGGGCGTCGAGGACTGCCTGTTCAGACGTCATTGCTTGGAAGGCTCACGGGCCAGGCGGTCGATCTCTTCACGGAACTCATTGAGGTCCTGGAAGCGTCGATACACCGAGGCGAAACGGATATAGGCGACTTCGTCGAGCTTTTGCAGCTCGCCCATCACCAGCTCGCCGACCACCAGGCTCTTGACCTCGCGCTCGCCGGTCGCGCGCAACTTGTGCTTGATATGCGCCAGCGCCGCCTCCAGACGCTCGACACTCACCGGGCGTTTTTCCAGGGCGCGCTGCATACCGGCGCGCAGTTTTTCTTCGTCGAAGGGCTGGCGGCTGCCGTCGGATTTTATCAGGCGCGGCAATACCAGTTCGGCGGTTTCGAAGGTGGTGAAACGTTCACCGCAGCCAGAGGCCAGGCATTCGCGCCGGCGACGCACTTGATCGCCCTCGGCGACCAGACGCGAGTCAATGACCTTGGTGTCGTTGGCACCGCAGAAGGGACAGTGCATGGTTGGCAGGCAACAAATAATAGGGAGGGCCATGGTAGCGCATCCCCGTCGCAAGACAAGCCATAGCCTTTACGGTATATAGGCAGGCTTATATGTTTCTATTTTTTAAGCCACGGATTTTGTCCTTTCTGGAGCCGTACATGCAGTTACGACCACTCGTTCTACTCACCCTGTTCAGTTTTCTGGTCGCCTGCAGCAGCGAAGCCCCCAAGCCGGCCGCACCTCAGCCAACGCCGGCACAAGAGAAAAAAGTCCCCGGCATCGAAGACCTCGGCCCCCTGCCTGCCTACCAGCGGGAAATCAGCGGCAACCTGACCAATGTGCCGGCCGGCGCCGAAGTCGAGTTGGCGCTACTGGTGATCGACGAGCGCTCGCGCCCGCAGCAACTGCTCGCCAGCAGCGTATTGACCGGCAACGGCAAGCCCCTGGCCTTTCGCCTGCGCTTCAACCCCGAAGCGTTCCCGGCCGGTGCGCGGGTTGAATTGCGCGGTCGCGCCAGCCAGTCCGGCCAGTTGATCCTGCACCTGCCCGCCGTGCGCATCACCCAGGCGATTACCCAGACCACCGGCCCGCTGCAACTCGTCAAGGCGCCATGACACCACCGCTGCACCTGCAACGCGCCCTGAGTGAACTGATTGGCGACGCACACCTGGTGCCCTGCCCGCTGCCGGGCACCGAGCTGTGGTTGTGGTTGCTCGACGCCGACAACATGGACCGTGCCTTCAGCCAGGAAGAAACCCGGCGCATCTTGCATGAGCCGCCCTACTGGAGCTTCTGCTGGGCCAGCGGCCTGGCGCTGGCGCGCTATCTGGCGGCGAACCCCGCGTGGGTAGCGGGCAAGCGCGTGCTGGATTTCGGTACCGGCTCCGGCGTGGCCGCGATTGCAGCCGCCAAGGCTGGGGCATTGGAGGTGGTGGCGTGCGACCTTGATCCGCTGGCGCTGGCGGCTTGCCGGGCGAATGCCGAACTCAACGACGTGCAGCTGGGTTATTCAACCGACTTCTTTGCAGAGGCCGATCGCTTCGACCTGATCCTGGTGGCCGACGTGCTTTACGATCGCGCCAACCTGCCGCTGCTGGATCACTTCCTGACCCGAGCCCGCGAAGCGCTGGTGGCGGACTCGCGGGTGCGCGACTTCCAGCATCCGGATTATCAGCGGCTGGACATCCTCGAGGCACTGACCCTGCCGGACCTGGCCGAGCCGTGGGAGTTTCGCAAGGTGAGCCTGTACCATTCGCGGCGATAACCGTCCACGTTACAAATTCCCGGCAATATATTGATTGAGACAAGAAAAGCCGCGGTATGGAAAATGCCAGTCCTCGCCCGCAGCTCTGACAATCGACTGCAATGTCTTCGTATTCAAACTCACTGATGTCCAACGAAGCGCAGGCCTTGCCAAACGCTGGGCATCTGCCTAACCTTTGCGCTAATACACCCGCCATGCCTCTGGTTACTTCAGTAACCAAGCACAAATTGTGCGGGTTTTTTATGCCCGGCGCTTTTGGGGCATGAGGTCATTCAGCAAGCCAGCCATAGATGTTCCTGCTCAACTGGAACTGCTCAAGCTACGCGGACTGATCATTCACAATGAAGCTCGCGCTGAGCGCTTCCTGCAGGCCGTCAGTTTCTTTCGACTTAGCCCTTATATGCGACCCTTCCAGCAGCCGGAAGATATCGATCATCGCTTTCGTGAAGGCAGCCAGTTTGGTCAGTTGACCCGCCTTTACGACTTCGACCGGCGGCTTCGTTTACTGACCATGGATGCCATCGAACGTGTCGAAATTGCCTCGCGTTGCGTTATCAGCAACCAAATGGGCCCCACGCATGGCAGTCATTGGTATACCAACCCGCTGCTGTTTCACCCCACCTTTGATCATCAGCGCCTGCTGACAACACTCTGCGGCAAACAAGACACGGCAACGCGTGAGTACATGCGCGAATGTGACCGGATCGACAGGTCGCACGCGAGCGATGCGAGAAAGGCGCTGCTCAAACGCCAACGGTCAAAAGAGAGCTACGCCCGCCATTACCCCGCGACCTATGCCCACCCAACGCTGATGCCTGGCTGGGCGATGCTCGAAGAACTTACGCTGGGGGACCTGTCCCACCTGTACAAAGGCTTGGCCAGGGACGCCGATAAAAAAGCCGTCGCCAAGCGCTTGCTGCTCCCGGCGCCACTGATGCAGTCCTGGCTGCACACGCTGACCACCATCCGAAATATGTGCGCCCACCATTCGCGAATGTGGAACCGGCAATTGGGTGTTCGACCCGAATTACCCAGGAAGGCCACCTTTGCATGGCCCGGGCATTTGCTTGAACCAGGGCCACATAGTCGAATGTTCGCGGTTCTTTGCATGCTCAATCATCTGATGCGCCAAGTGAGTCCACAGACTCCCTGGGGCCACAGCCTGCATGTGCTTATCCGTGAATTTCCCGAGGTCAGTCTCAAAGCAATGGGTTTTCCTCAAGACTGGTACCTCGATCCGTTTTGGCATGCGCCTGAACACTAATCCCCATACGGCTTCCGATAGCCAGCGCCAGCCCTTATAGTTGCCCCCATTCCCGCTTTATTCGAGACGCCTCATGAGTGAGCCCACGCCGTACATCTTCGACGTCACTGCCGCCAACTTCGAGCAGGCAGTGATTCAGAACTCTTTCGAAAAACCTGTGCTGGTGGACTTCTGGGCCGAGTGGTGCGCGCCGTGCAAGGCGCTGATGCCGATGCTGGCGCAGATTGCCGAGAGTTATCGCGGTGAGTTGCTGCTGGCCAAGGTCGATTGCGAAGCCGAGCAGGACATCGTTGCGCGTTTCGGTATCCAGAGCCTGCCGACGGTGGTGTTGTTCAAGGACGGTCAGCCGGTGGATGGGTTTGCCGGGGCGCAGCCGGAGTCGGCGGTGCGGGCGATGCTCGAGCCCCATGTGCAGATGCCGCCACCGGCTGCAGCCGATCCGCTGGAACAGGCACAAGCGTTGTTTGCCGAGGGCCGCATCAGCGATGCCGAAGCCATGTTGGTTGCGCTGCTGGGCGAAGACAACACCAACGCCGCCGCGCTGATCCTGTACGCGCGTTGCCTGGCCGAGCGCGGTGAACTGGATGAAGCCCAAACCGTGCTGGACGCCGTAAAAGGCGATGAGCACAAGGCCGCCCTCGCCGGGGCCAAGGCGCAAATCACCTTCCTGCGCCAGGCTGCCGACCTGCCGGACAGCGCCGACCTGAAAAGCCGCCTGGCGCAGAACCCGCAGGATGACGAAGCGGCCTATCAGTTGAGCATTCAACAACTGGCGCGCCAGCAATACGACGCCGCGCTGGAAGGCCTGCTCAAGCTGTTCGTGCGCAATCGCAGCTACAGCGAAGGCCTGCCACACAAGACCTTGCTGCAGGTGTTCGAACTGCTGGGCAACGATCACCCGCTGGTCACGGTGTACCGCCGCAAATTGTTTGCCGCGCTGTACTGACCCTCACCCTGTAGGAGCGAACTTGCTCGCGAAGGCCGTCAACGATAACGCGGGCATCCTGAATGAACGCGGTGCCTATGCGTTTTTCGCGAGCGAGCTCGCTCCTACGACGCGTCGATCCAGGTGTACAGCGGCGTGTCTGCGCCGCTGGTCACTTTCACTTTGGTGCTGTGGCGCAGGCGCACCAGCAGGCGCTTGCCTGCGGCGGCATCGCCGGCCAACCCTTCCAGTTGATCGAGCAACTCCAGGCCGCTGAGCTGCCCGGCGTTGCGCAACAGATCCTGGGCGTTCTGCCATAGATCCTCACTTTGCCTGACCGGTACCGCCGTCGACTCGGCCGGCACCGGGGCGGCCTGCAAGTGTGCGCCCAGTCGCGCCCAATCGCCGTCGTCCAGTTCCAGGGTCAAGTCCACCGGCAGGTCGCCGACGGTTCCACGAATTCGCAACATCGTCCTTACTCCCGCATTTTTTCTGACGGACATGCTCCCATGCAGCTTGCGCAACGCCAAGCGGACGGTCAAACTCTCGGCACTATTGTTATAAGATCACATAACAAAACTTTCATCTGTGGAGTCCTGTCATGCGCCGTCTGCTGCTTGCTTTGCCGTTTGCCCTGCTGCCTCTGGCTGTCGCTCACGCCGATGAAGATCACGATCATGAGCATGGCAGCCTCGGCGCTCACGAACACGGTGTGGGCCGTCTCAATGCAGTGCTGGACGGCCAGAGCCTGGAGCTTGAGCTGGACAGCCCGGCGATGAACCTGGTGGGTTTCGAACACGTCGCGACCAGCGCCGCCGACAAAGCCAAAGTCGCCGCCGCGCGCAAACAGCTGGAAAGTCCGCTGGCACTGTTCAACGTACCCAAGGCCGCCGGTTGCGTCGTCAGCACCCAGGAACTCAACAGCCCGCTGTTCGGCGACAAGCCCGAAGCCGATCACGATGATGACGATGACGATAACAATGACCATGCCACCGACGGCAAAGGCGCTGCCGCCCATGAGCATCATCATGACCACAGCGAAATCCATGCCCACTACCAGTTCACCTGCGCCAAGCCAGAGGCACTGAGCAACTTGGACCTGAGCCAAGTGTTCAAGACCTTCCCCGCCACCCGGAAAATTCAGGTACAACTGATCGGCCCGAGCGGCCAGCAAGGTGCTGACGCGACCGCCACTGCAGCCACCCTGAAGTTCTGAGTTCACATGACCCCTGCACTGATCGAACTGTCCGACCTGGGCTTCAACTGGCCCGGTCACCCCCAGTTGCTGGACATCCCCGCGTTCCGCCTGGAGCCGGGGCAAACCCTGTTCCTCAAGGGCCCCAGCGGCAGTGGCAAAACCACCTTGCTCGGGTTGCTTGGCGGTGTGCACAAACCCAGCCGAGGCAGTATCCGCCTGCTCGGCCAGGAGCTGACCGAACTGTCTGCCGGTGCCCGTGACCGTTTTCGTGTGGACCACACCGGCTACATCTTCCAGCAGTTCAACCTGCTGCCGTTTTTGTCGGTACGTGAAAACGTCGAGCTGCCTTGCCACTTTTCCAAGCTGCGGGCCCGGCGCGCGGCCCAGCGCCACGGCAGTGTCGACCAGGCCGCAGCGACCTTGCTCGCGCACCTGGGTTTGAACGACCCGGACTTGCTCGAGCGCCGCGCCGATTCGCTGTCCATCGGCCAGCAACAACGGGTGGCCGCCGCCCGTGCGCTGATCGGTCAACCGGAACTGGTGATCGCCGACGAGCCCACCTCGGCCCTCGACTACGACGCCCGCGAAGCATTCATTCAGTTGCTGTTCGCCGAATGCCGCGAAGCGGGCGCCAGCCTGTTGTTTGTCAGCCACGACCAAAGCCTGGCCCCGCTGTTCGACCGCAACCTGTCGCTGGCCGAACTCAATCGCGCCGCCACGCCTGCAGAGGTTTGAGATGTATTTGTTTCGTCTGGCCATGGCCAGCCTGGCCAACCGCCGCTTTACCGCGATCCTCACCGCCTTCGCCATCGCGCTTTCCGTCTGCCTGTTACTGGCGGTGGAGCGCGTGCGCGTTGAAGCGCGCAACAGCTTCGCCAGTACCATCAGCGGCACCGACCTGATCGTCGGGGCGCGCTCGGGCTCGGTAAACCTGCTGCTGTACTCGGTGTTTCGCATCGGCAACGCCACCAATAACATCCGCTGGGACAGCTACGAGCACTTCGCCGCCAACCCCCAGGTGAAATGGGCGATTCCGATTTCCCTGGGCGATTCCCATCGCGGTTACCGGGTGATGGGCACCAACGCATCCTACTTCGAGCATTACCAGTACGGTCGCAAACAGAACCTTGAACTGGCCAGCGGCCGCGCGTTTGCCACCGACCCGTTCGAAGTGGTGCTCGGCGCCGAGGTCGCCGAGGCCCTGCACTACACGCTCGGCGACAAGCTGGTGCTGGCCCATGGCGTGGCGGTGGTCAGCCTGGTCAAGCACGATGACAAGCCCTTCACCGTGGTCGGCATCCTCAAGCGCACCGGCACGCCGGTGGACCGCACGCTGCATATCAGCCTCGGCGGCATGGAGGCGATCCACATCGACTGGCACAACGGTGTCCCGGCCCAGGGCAAAGGCCGTATCAGCGCCGATCAGGCGCGCAATATGGACCTGACCCCGCAAGCCATCACCGCGTTCATGCTCGGTTTGAATAACAAGATTTCCACCTTCGCCCTGCAACGGGAAATCAATGAGTTCCGTGGCGAACCGATGCTGGCGATCCTGCCGGGCGTGGCGTTGCAAGAGCTGTGGAGCATGATGGGCACGGCGGAAAAAGCCTTGTTCGTGATCTCGTTGTTCGTGGTGCTGACCGGGTTGATCGGCATGCTCACGGCGATCCTCACCAGCCTCAACGAACGCCGCCGCGAGATGGCGATCCTGCGCTCGGTGGGCGCAAGGCCGTGGCATATCGCCACGCTTTTGATCTTCGAGGCCTTCGCGCTGGCGCTGTCCGGCGTGGTGGCAGGTCTTGGTTTACTGTACCTGTGCATCGGCGCATCGCGCGGTTATTTGCAGGCCAACTACGGGCTGGACCTGCCGATGGCATGGCCGAGCGAATATGAATGGACGTTGCTCGCCGGTATCCTGGCGGCGGCGCTGCTGATGGGCAGCGTGCCTGCCTGGCGTGCCTATCGCCAGTCGTTGGCCGATGGCCTGTCCATTCGTTTATGAGGAAGCTGTCGATGCGTCGTGCCCTGTTTGCCCTGTTGCTGCTGGTGGCCGTACCTGCCTGGGCCGAGGAGCAGCCCCGGGATTTGTCGTGGCAGGAAATGATCCCAGCGGATGCGCCACCGGAAGTGCCCAATATGAAACCGCTGCACGACCTGTCGAACATGGCCGATGCCTTGTCCGTCGAGGCCGCGCCCGCCGCCAAACAGGACTTGCCCAACGCGCCGGTGGTGCAGAGCCTCAACGGCCGGCACATTCGTCTGCCGGGGTACATCGTGCCGCTGGAAGTGAGCGAAGAGGGCCGCACCACCGAGTTCCTGCTGGTGCCGTATTTCGGCGCGTGCATCCATGTGCCGCCACCGCCGTCGAACCAGATCGTGCATGTGAAAAGCGAAGTCGGGGTGAAACTCGACGAGCTGTACCAGCCGTACTGGATCGAAGGCGCGATGCAGGTCAAGCCGTCGTCCAGTGAGTTGGCTGACGCCGGTTACCAGATGGATGCCGAGAAGATTTATATGTACGAGCTGGAGGAATAATCCCTCCCCTCAAACACACCGAAGATCAAATGTGGGAGGGGGCTTGCCCGCGACGACGTCGGCCCAGCAAACACTGATGTTGGTTGACCCACCGCTATCGGGGGCAAGTCGAATCGTCGCACCGCCCCTCCCACAGGGGATCTGCGCTAACTGACCGGTACTGGGGCAAGCCCCCCCCTCCCACAGTTTTTTTGCGGCGTGGTTAGCCTTTCATTGAGCTGAGTCAAAAGATCGTGCGGAACGATCTTTACCATTGGACGTACAACTTTTAACGTCCTTTTGGAGCTCCCATGAACAAGTCTCTGCTCGGTGCGTCCCTCTTCGCGCTCGCCCTCGTCGTCCCTGTCGCTCACGCCCACCAGGCGGGCGACATTCTGGTTCGCGCCGGTGCAATCACCGTGAACCCGAAGGCCGACAGCAGCAGCGTCAAGGTTGACCAGGGCCCATTGGCCGGCGCCAACCTGGGCGGCAAGGCGACCATGAGCAGCGACACCCAACTGGGCTTGAACTTCGCCTACATGATCACCGATCACGTCGGTATCGAACTGCTGGCCGCCACGCCGTTCGAGCACGATGTCAAGATCAAGAACACCGCCCTCGGCGCCGCCAACGGCAAGCTCGGCACACTCAAACACCTGCCGCCGACCCTGAGCGTCGTGTACTACCCGCTGGACCACCAGTCCGCGTTTCAACCCTATGTGGGCGCCGGTATCAACTACACCTGGATCTATGACGAACACGTCGGCAGCCGCGCCGAGCAAGCCGGCTTCAGCAACTTCAAGGCCGAGAACTCCTGGGGCTGGGCCGCGCAGATCGGCGCCGACTACATGATCAACGACAAATGGATGATCAACGCCCAGGCGCGCTACATCGACATCAGCACTAAGGCGACTGTGGATAACAACGCGCTGGGCCAGGGCACTCGGGCCAAGGTCAATGTGG
Source organism: Pseudomonas sp. 24 E 13 (assembly GCF_900004715.1). NCBI lineage: Bacteria > Pseudomonadati > Pseudomonadota > Gammaproteobacteria > Pseudomonadales > Pseudomonadaceae > Pseudomonas > Pseudomonas sp. 24 E 13. The sequence continues at coordinate 4,876 of NZ_CVTO01000065.1, read as the reverse complement.
ATGTCGACCCGATGGTCTACATGGTGGGTATTGGCTACAAGTTCTAAATAACACGGCATAACAATGTGGGAGGGGGCTTGCCCCCGATAGCGGTGGACCAGTCAATAAATCTTTGACTGACACTCTGCTATCGGGGGCAAGCCCCCTCCCACATTGGGTTCTGTGTTGTTTTCAGAAGTGGCGGTAGAACCGGTCTAGCAACGCCGGCAAGCCTGCCCGCCATGCCCGTGGCTTGATGCCAAAGGTATGCAGAATTTTCTTGCAGGCCAGCACCGCGTGCTGTGGCTCGTCCGCCGCATCCGGCCGCGCGGCGTGGGCCTGGGCGGTGGGCGACTCGATGGCCAGCGCGTGGAAGTTGCGGGCTTCGGTGATAATCGCCTGGCCCAGCGCCAGCGGTGTGGTCGCCTCGTGACCGGCGTAGTGGTAGGTGCCCCACAGCGGCGCCGCGCAATCGAGTTGCTTGAGCACGGAAATGATCACCCGCGCCGCATCGTCCACCGGCGTCGGGTTGCCGCGACGGTCGTCGGCCATCAACAACTCATCCGGCTGTTCGGCCCGGGCCAGGAAGCGGCCGAGGGTGCCGTCGACGCTGTCATCCAGCAACCAGCCAAACCGCAGCAGCACATGCTGCGGGCAGGTGGCGCGTACGCTTTGCTCGATACGCCACAACGCCTGGCCGCGCAGGCCCAGGGGCACCGGCTCGTCTTTTTCGCTGTAGGCGGTGGCGCGGGAACCATCGAACACGCGGTAGCTGGACGGTTGCACCAGGGTAATGCTGTGGTGCTGGCACAGTTCGGCCAGGCGTTCGATGGCGAATTCCTGGGAAGCCAGGCGGGTTTCGCTGACGGCTTCGGCCTGGAACCAGTCGAAATAGTAGGCGAGGTTGATCAATGCATCGGGACGGGTGTCGTCGAGCAATTGGGTGAGGCTCGCGGCATCCCAGCCGTCTTGGGGCGGTTTGGGGGCGAGGAAACCGATGTCTTCCTCTGCACCGAGGCGAATCAGCGCCTGCCCGAGGGCATTCCCGCCGCCCAGTAACATAAGGCGCATTCGCATAGATTGAGCAGGCCCGGTCTGTTTGGAACGATGGTTGTTGTCGGCAGGCGCGTGAGCCTTGCCGTAGGTTTATTCCAGAATCGTTGCATTTTGCGGGTTTGTAGCGCAACCGTCACGGACAAAGTAGGTGTTTGCAACTTGTTGGAGCGACGGGTATCAATCACTACATGAACCTTCCCGACTCAACAGACAGGGCACTGGACGGCTTCCACCCCGCCGTCAGTACCTGGTTTCGCAGCACCTTCCCCTCGGTGACCGACGCGCAGGCCCGGGCGTGGCCGCTGATCCGTCAGCGCCGTTCGACGCTGATCGCCGCGCCGACCGGTTCGGGCAAGACCCTGACCGCCTTTCTCGCGGTGCTGGACGACCTGGTCCACCAGGGTCTGGCCAACGGCGGCCAACTGCCCGATGAAACCCTGGTGGTCTACATTTCGCCGCTCAAGGCGCTGTCCAACGACATTCAACTCAACCTGCAAAACCCGCTGGCCGGCATCACCGAGCATCTTGAAAAATCCGGCCTGCCGCCGTTGGTGATCCGCACCGCAGTGCGCACCGGCGACACTCCGCAAAAAGACCGCGCGCAGATGCGCAAGCGTGCGCCGCACATCCTGGTCACCACCCCGGAATCGCTGTATGTGCTGCTGGGCTCGGACTCGGGCAGGCAGATGCTCGCCAGCACGCGCACGGTGATCGTCGATGAGATCCACGCGATTGCCGCCGGCAAGCGCGGCAGCCACCTGGCGTTAAGCCTGGAGCGCCTGCAAGCCTTGTGCGCCGAGGCGCTGACGCGCATCGGCCTGTCGGCCACGCAAAAGCCTATCGATGCGGTGTCGCGGTTTTTGGTCGGTAGCGGCCGCGAGTGCGCCATTGTCGACATCGGCCCCGCCCGCCCGCGCGACCTGGCTATCGAAGTGCCGCCAGTGCCGCTCTCCGCGGTGATGGCCAATGATGTGTGGGAGCTGGTCTACGACCGCCTCGCCGAGCTGGCGCGCGAACACCGCACCACGCTGATATTCGTGAACACCCGGCGCCTGGCCGAACGCTTGGCGCGGCATCTGAGCGAGCGTTTGGGCAAGACGGCGGTGGCCGCCCACCACGGCAGCCTGGCCAAGGAAATGCGCCTGGACGCCGAGCAACGCCTCAAGGCCGGTGCGCTGCAAGTGCTGATCGCCACCGCGTCGCTGGAGCTGGGCATTGATATCGGCGATGTGGACCTGGTCTGCCAGATCGGCTCGCCCGGCTCGATCAACGGGTTTCTGCAACGGGTCGGCCGCTCCGGGCACCAGGTCGGCGGTACGCCCAAGGGCCGCCTGTTTGCCACCACCCGCGACGACTTGATCGAATGCGCCGCCCTCCTCGACTGCGTGCGCCGTGGCGAGCTCGACACCTTGCACATCCCCGTGGCGCCGCTGGACGTGCTGGCCCAGCAGATCATCGCCGAGGTCAGCGCGCGCGAATGGTCGGAAGCTGCCCTGCTGACGCTTGTCCGCCGCGCCGCGCCCTATGCCACGCTGGACGAGCGCCATTACCAGGCGCTGTTGCACATGCTCGCCGACGGCTACAACGGCCGCCAGGGCATGCGCAGCGCTTATCTGCATCGGGACGCCGTGACTCACACCCTGCGCGGCCGCCGTGGCGCCCGGCTCACGGCCGTGACCAGCGGCGGCACCATCCCCGACAACGCCGACTACAGCGTGCTGCTCGAGCCCCAGAGCCTGAACATCGGCAGCGTCAACGAAGACTTTGCGGTGGAAAGCATCGCCGGCGATATTTTCCAGCTCGGCAATACGTCCTACCGCATCCTGCGGGTGGACGCCGGCAAGGTGCGCGTCGAGGACGCCCACGGTCAGCCGCCGACCATTCCGTTCTGGATAGGCGAAGCGCCGGGGCGCAGCAACGAGTTGTCGGCGGCGGTGGCCCGTCTGCAGGGGCAGTTGGACCACCTGCTCGGCGCCAGCCCCGGTGACCTGCAACCGGCGCAAGCGTGGCTCACCGACACCCTCGGCCTGGACCGCGCCAGCGCCGAACAACTGCTGGATTACCTGGCCCGCACGCGCCTGGCCCTCAGCGCCTTGCCGTCGCAGGACACCTTGATCATGGAGCGGTTTTTCGACGCGTCCGGGGGCACCCAGTTGATCATCCACACGCCCTTTGGCAGCCGTATCAACCGCGCCTGGGGCCTGGCCCTGCGCAAGCGCTTTTGCCGCACCTTCAACTTCGAGCTGCAAGCGGCGGCCAGCGAAAATGCGATTGTGCTGTCGCTGTCCACCAGTCACAGCTTCGCGCTGGATGACGTGTGGCGCTACCTCAACAGCAACAGCGCCGAACACCTGCTGATCCAGGCCGTGCTGGATGCGCCGCTGTTCGGCGTGCGCTGGCGCTGGAACGCCGGCGTGGCCCTGGCATTGCCGCGCTACACCGGCGGGCGCAAGGTGGCGCCGCAGATCCAGCGCATGAAAAGCGAAGACCTGATCGCCAGTGTGTTTCCCGACCAGATTGCCTGCCTGGAAAACCTCGCCGGCGAGCGCGAAGTGCCCGACCACCCGCTGGTGGAACAAACCCTCGATGACTGCCTGCACGAAGCCATGGACAGCGAAGGCTGGCTGGCCCTGTTGCGACGCATGGAAGCAGGCGACGTGCGCATGGTCAGCCGCGACCTGCCCGCGCCCTCGCCGATGGCCGCCGAAATTCTCAGCGCGCGCCCCTACACCTTTCTCGATGACGCGCCACTGGAAGAACGCCGCACCCAGGCGGTGCTCAACCGCCGCTGGAGCGACCCGCAGAGTACCGACGATCTCGGCGCACTGGATGCCGAGGCGATCGCCGGGGTACGCGAGGAGGCCTGGCCCGCGCCCCAGGGGCCGGATGAAATGCACGAAGCGCTGATGAGCCTGGCCTGTATTGCAGAGCAGGAGGTCACGCCAGAATGGGCCAAGTGGCTGCGGGCTTTGCACAAGGCCGGACGCGCTTATCCGTTGCCCAACGGCTTGTGGGTGGCCGTGGAACGCTTGAGCTGTTTACAGGCAATCTACCCGCACAACCTGCCGCTGCTGCCCGGTTTCGATGAGCCGTGGACATCCGATGAGGCCTTGGTGGAAGTGCTGCGCGCGCGCCTGGGCGGTTTCGGCCCATTGACGCTGCCCGAGATTGCCGCGCCCCTGGCGCTGCCGCCCGCTACCGTGGCCCAGGGGTTGGCGCGGCTGGAGCAGGAAGGCTACGTGCTGCGCGGGCACTTCAGCCCCGGCTGCAGCGCTGAGCAATGGTGCGAACGGCACCTGCTGGCGCGTATTCATCGCTACACGGTCAAGCGCCTGCGCCGGGAAATCGAACCGGTGGCGCTGCAGGATTTCATGCGATTTCTGTTCGACTGGCAGCACCTGTCCGACAGCACGCGCGGCCAGGGCAGCGCGGTGTTGCCGCAGATAGTCGCCCAGTTCGAAGGCTACGCCGCCGCCACGTCGGCCTGGGACAGTGACCTGCTCAGTGCGCGTATCAAGGATTACGCCTCGACCTGGCTCGACGACCTGTGCCGCAGTGGCAAGCTGGTGTGGACGCGCCTGAGCCACAAAGCCGGCGCCATTGCCTTGCGCAGCACGCCAATCGTGCTGTTACCGCGCAGCCAGGTGCCGTTGTGGAGCGGGCTGACCGAACAGACCGACAGCACGACGCTGTCGCCCAAGGCGCAGAAAGTCCATTTGGCCCTGCGCGAACAAGGCGCGTTGTTTTTCGATGAACTGGTACATGAAGCCCATCTGCTGCGCAGCGAGTTGGAAACCGCGCTGCAGGAGCTGGTCGGCGCGGGGTTGGTGAATGCCGACAG
>NZ_CVTO01000035.1:0-19200 GCF_900004715.1 Pseudomonas sp. 24 E 13 | reverse complement strand
CTTGAGTGCGCGCGGATACTCGGCACGCGCGGGATGGACGTGGCGCTGGTCGACAGCCTGCGCAATCTGGGCGGACGGGTAGCGCTGGAAGCCCGGCTGCCTGGGTTGGCGAGTTGGGCGCGGGTCTTCGATTATCGACTGGACGCCTTGAGCCGCCTGCCCTCGGTGGAGATTTATCGGGAAAGTCAGCTGCAGGCCGAGGATGTGCTGGATTTCGCCGCCGAGCACGTATTTATCGCCACCGGCTCACATTGGCGGCGGGACGGCCTGGGGCGCGCCCTGCGCCAGGCATTACCGGGCCTTGAGTGCCTGCCAGTGCTGACGCCGGACGAGGTGATGGCGGGTGTGCTGCCGGCTTCGCCGGTGCTGCTGTTCGATGATGACCACTACTACATGGGCAGCGTGCTGGCCGAGCACCTGGTGGCGCGAGGCGTGGAGGTGATCTTCGTCACCCCGGCGGCGGATGTGGCGGCCTGGACGCACAACACCCTCGAGCAGCATCGCATTCAGCGTCGTCTGATGGAGTTGAATGTCACCATCATCCCCTCCCATACGCTGGTCCGGGCGATGCCGGAGGGGGTGATTGCAGGGTGTGTCTACACCGAGCGCGCACGGTTCATCGGCGCCGCATCCCTGCTGCTGGTGACCTCCCGAGCGCCTGAACAGGCGTTGTATCAGGCATTGAATAACACCCCTGAACGGTTGCAGGCGGCGGGTATCGGCACGCTGGCGCTGATCGGCGACTGCTTGGCGCCCGGCACGATTGCCGCAGCGGTGTATTCAGGGCATCGAAGCGCCCGCGAGTTCGACGCGCCGGCTGGGTCGTTAGTGGTTAAGCGAGAAATTCCATTTATTGAGGTGCAGTAAGTTCAGCTGTTTCATCTATAACAAGGAATACAATAATGAAAAAAATACTCCTGCTGTTAATCACCACGTTTTTATTCAATACATCGCTTCTGGCCAAAGACTATGAAGTGATTCGTTTTGCTGCCGATCCCAACTACGCGCCCTTTGCTTATAAAGACAGTACGGGAACGTTGACCGGCTTTGAAATTGATATCGGTCATGCTATCTGCGCGCAGTTGAATGTGCGCTGCCAATGGGTTGAAAGTGACTTCGACGCGATGATCCCCAGCCTGAACGCCGGCAAGATCGACGCAATCCTGGCTTCAATGACCATCACTGCCGCGCGGCAAAAGGTTATCGATTTTTCCTCGGAAGTCTTTTCCAGCCCTACCGCCATGGTGTTTCGTGCGGGTACCGAGCTTTCCACAGGTACGGCCGTCGGCTATCTGCAGGGCAGTACCCAGGAAGTGTATGCCCTTAAGGTGCTCGCCGGCCAAGGCATCAAGGTGGTGGCTTACGCCGATCAGGAACAGGTGTATGCCGACCTGCGGACAGGCCGTTTGCAGGCTTCGCTGCAAGATGCGCAGCAAGCGCAAAGCGGGTTCCTGCGTTCGCCCCAGGGCGCCGGGTTCGTGCTGGGGCCGATCATCGAGAGCGAGCTGATGCCGTCCAAGAGCGGCATTGGCATCGCCAAGGGCAACCATGAACTCAAGGCGCTGCTGGATGAGGCGCTGGCGGCCCTCCACGCCGATGGCACCTACGCCCGCCTGCAGGAGCAGTATTTTCCCGGCGTGAACATGTTCAGCGGTCAATAACCGCCCTCAAGGCCAATGAGGGCAAAAACATGCTACCGACCTTCTCCCAATTCGTCGCGACCCTGGGCGCCTTTGCGCCGATGTTACTGCATGGCGTCTGGATCACCCTGCAACTGGCGCTGTTGTCGTTGCTGCTGGGGCTTGTCCTCGGCCTGCTCGGTGCCGGCGCCAAGCTGTCCGGGGTGCGCACGTGGCGTTTGTGCGCGCAGCTCTACACCACGTTGATACGCGGTGTGCCGGACCTGTTGCTGATGCTGTTGATTTTTTACGGGCTGCAAACCGGCTTGAGCCGTCTGACCGCCGGGTTGGGCTGGGCGTACATCGACATTGACCCTTTCAGCGCGGGCGTGCTGACACTGGGGTTTATCTACGGCGCCTATTTCACCGAAACCTTTCGCGGCGCCTTGCTGGCTGTACCGCGCGGCCAGTTCCAGGCGGCTAAGGCCCTTGGGCTGACCTTCCGCCAGAGCTTCGTGCATGTGATCTTCCCGCAAATGATGCGGTTCGCCTTGCCGGGGTTGGGCAATAACTGGATGGTCCTGCTCAAGGCCACCGCGCTGGTGTCGATTATCGGCTTGGCGGACTTGGTAAAAGTCGCCCAGGTGGCGGGCAAAAGCAGCCAGCAGTTACTGGCCTTCCTGCTGCTGGCGGCGCTGGTGTACCTGCTGCTCAGCAGTGTTTCAAACCTGGTACTGGCTTGGCTGGAACGTCGTTACGCCGGCGGCGTGCAGGAGCCGTCACGATGATGGAACTCATCCAGGAGTACTGGCGACCGTTGATTTATTCCGACGGCTACCAGATCACCGGCCTGGCCATGACCCTGTGGCTGACCAGCGCGTCGTTAGGCCTGGGCCTGCTGCTGGCGTTGCCGTTGTCCATCGCCAGGACATCCGCCCGGCGCTGGCTGCGCTGGCCGGTGCAAGGCTATACCTACCTGTTTCGTGGCACGCCGCTGTACATCCAGTTGCTGATTTTCTACACCGGTATCTACAGCCTGGCCGCCGTGCGCGAACAGCCGTTGCTCGATGCGTTTTTCCGCGAAGCCCTCAACTGCACCCTGCTCGCATTCGCGCTGAATACCGCCGCCTACACCACAGAGATTCTGGCGGGCGCCATTCGCGCAATGCCTCGCGGGGAAATCGAGGCCGCGAGGTCCCTGGGTTTTGACGGGTGGAAACTGTACGTGCACCTGATCATGCCTTCGGCCCTGCGCCGATCATTGCCGTACTACAGCAATGAAGTGATTTTCATGCTGCATTCCACCACCCTGGCGTTCACGGCCACGGTGCCGGACATCCTCAAAGTCGCGCGGGATGCCAATGCCGCCACCTTTCTTACCTTCCAATCCTTCGGCCTGGCCGCCGTCCTTTATCTGAGCATTACGTTTGCCCTGGTCGGCCTGTTTCGCCTGGCTGAACGGCGTTGGCTAAGTTTTCTCGATGCGGGCCGATAGGGGGCGTCATGCACACTCAAAATCACAGGTTGTTGAGCGCTGTACCCGGCACGGCACGGCAGATCCATAGTTTTCATTACGGCCCGGCCGATGCGCCGGGCAAGGTGTATATCCAGGCCTCCCTGCATGCCGATGAACTGCCGGGGATGCTGGTGTGCTGGCATCTGAAACAGCGACTGGCGCATCTGGACGCGGCCGGGGCGCTGCGCTGGGAGGTGGTGCTGGTGCCGGTGGCCAATCCGCTGGGGCTGGAACAGGTGTTGATGGACGTGCCGCAGGGACGCTTCGATAACGACAGTCGAGAGAACTTCAATCGCTTCTTTATCGATGTCAGCCGGCAGGTCGCGGATCAGGTGCAGGACGCGCTGACCGCAGACCCTGCGCATAATCTGCAACTGATCCGTTCGACCCTGCGGCAAACCCTTGTCGACCAAGTGCCGGCGACGCAACTGCAGTCAATGCGCTTGATCCTGCAAACATTGGCGTGTGATGCCGATGTGGTGCTGGACCTGCATTGTGATTTCGAGGCCGTACAGCATCTGTACCTGGCGCCGCACGCCTGGCCGCAGGTGGAGCCGCTGGCGCGGTACCTCGGCGCGCAAGCCTGCTTTATGAGCGAAGACGCGGGCGGGCACTCGTTCGACGATTGCTACACCCTGTTCTGGGCGCAGATGCAGGCGTGTTTCCCGGGGCGATTGGCCGCGCCGGGATTTGCCGCGACCGTGGAGCTGCGCGGTGTGGCCGATGTGGAGGATGGGCTGGCTCGCCAGGATTGCCAGGCATTGATCAACTACCTGACGCTGCGCGGCGCCATCGATGGCCAGGCGCCACTGCCGCCGCCGTTGTTGAACCCGCCCACACCCTTGGCCGGGGTTGAGCCGGTGGTGAGTCCGGTGGGAGGCTTGATTGTATTTGCCGCTCAGGTCGGCGACTACCTGAAAGCAGGACAGACGCTGGCGCACATCATCGATCCAGTCACTGATCGCGTAACCCCGGTGGCGTGTGCACGTGAAGGGCTGTTATATGTGCGCTCAGTGCGCCGAATGGCGAGCGCCGGTATGACCATCGCCCATGTGGCGGGGCCTGCGGCGTATCGGCAGGGCTATCTGTTATCGCCGTGATCAGGGCAGGGGGGAGAAGGGTGAGCGCCCATCGGCACTCTGCAGTTCCTGCAGGTAATTGCGGAAAATCTGCCCCAGCACCTGGGTGGCCACTTCCAGTTCATCGCGCTGCATGTGCTCGGCGACTTCGTCGGCGGTGTCCAAAGCGTCTTCGGCGCCGTTGACAGCCGCCATTTTCAGCACGATGTAGGCCTGGACGTTATTGGCCGGCACACCTTCGCCACGGAAGAACATGTTGCCGAGCTGGAATTGCGCCTGTGCATGGCCTTGCAGCGAAGCTTTTTCGAAGTAGCTCAACGCTTTGTTGAGATCGACGGCCGGGTTCTTACTGTCGTGGAAGTATTCGCCCAACTCGTATTGCGCTTGCGCATCCCCTTCGTCAGCCTGTTTCTGGCACGCGCTCAGGGCTTCGGCCTGGGAGTCGGGCTGGGTATTAAGGGTGCAACGACCCATCGCTGGAATTAACAACGAGTTGCCGCCTGCTTGTGCATGCGCCAGCAGCGGCTGAAGGAGCAACAGGCAGCCCAGAACCAGGGTGCGGCCGGTGCGTTTCATGGGAATCGACTTACCTCTGACGGGGCGCGCGGACCCTCGGGGAGTCCAATAAGCGCGCATTATGAAATAAGCAGGCCTCTGCTTACAAAGTCTTTACTCGTTTTTCTGCTGCTTGGGCAAGTTATCTGCCGGATTGCAGGGCAATTCTCGAAAAAACCGGGAAATCTCTGTAGGCAAAGTAGCAAATCTGACGCCGCCACGGGCAGCGTCAGAGGGTTGCCGTCACTTATTTCAGGGCCGCGAAGGCGCGCTCGGCAGCGTCCAGGGTCAGCTTCAGCTCGGCTTCGCCATGGGCGATCGACGTGAAGCCGGCCTCAAAGGCACTCGGCGCCAGGTACACGCCGCCTTCGAGCATCAGGTGGAAGAAACGCTTGAACAGGTCGGCATCGCTGCCCATCACGTCATCGAAGGTGACGATGTCGTCGGCACCGCTAAAGTACAGGCCAAACATGCCGCCGGCCTGGGTGGTGACGAACGGGATACCGGCGGCGTCGGCACGCACTTGCAGGCCGTCCAGCAGGCGGGTGGTGTAGTCGGTCAGCTCGGCATGGAAGCCCGGACGGCTGATCAGGCGCAGGGTGGTCAGGCCGGCCGCCATCGCCAGCGGGTTACCGGACAGCGTGCCGGCCTGGTACACCGGGCCCAGCGGGGCGATGTGCTGCATGATCTCGCGCTTGCCGCCGAAGCAGCCCACCGGCATGCCGCCGCCGATGATCTTGCCGAAGGTGCTCAGGTCCGGCGTGACGCCGTAGTGCGCCTGGGCGCCACCGAGGGCGACGCGGAAACCGGTCATCACTTCATCGAAAATCAGCACCACGCCGTGTTTGTCGCACTGCTCGCGCAGACCCTCGAGGAAACCCGGGGCCGGCGGGACGCAATTCATGTTGCCGGCGACCGGCTCGACAATGATGCAGGCCACCTCCTGACCGACGTCGGCGAGCATCTGCGCGACGGCGTCAATGTCGTTGAATGGCAGGGTCAGGGTGTGTTTGGCGAACGCCGCCGGCACGCCGGCCGAACTCGGTACGCCCTGGGTCAGGGCGCCGGAACCGGCTTTTACCAACAGGCTGTCGGAGTGGCCGTGGTAGCAACCTTCGAACTTGATGATGCTGTCGCGGCCGGTGAAACCACGGGCCAGGCGGATTGCGCTCATGGTGGCTTCGGTGCCGGAGCTGACCATGCGCACCATTTCCATCGACGGCACGATCGAGCAGACCAGGTCGGCCATCTCGGTTTCCATCGCGGTCGGAGCACCGTAGGACAAACCGTGCTGCAGTTGCTGGCGAACGGCGTCGAGCACCTCCGGATGGCTGTGACCGAGGATCATCGGGCCCCAGGAGCCGACGTAGTCGACGTAGCGCTTGTCATCTTCGTCGGTGACATAGGCGCCTTCGGCATGCTTGAAGAACAATGGCGTGCCGCCCACGCTCTTGAACGCACGCACGGGGGAGTTCACACCGCCGGGGATGTGTTTCTGGGCATTGGCAAACAGCGTTTCGGAACGGGACATGATGGAAGTCTCTCTGAAATCAAATCTTAAGAAGGGCGTTGAAAGCACGGGCACGGCGCGTGACTTCCTGGGTGCTGTCGGCGCCGAACAGGCCGTGCACCACGGCGAGCAGGTCGGCCCCGTGGGCCACCAGCGGTTCGGCGTTTTCCAGGGTGACGCCGCCGATCACGCAGATCGGCAGGTGCAGGCGTGTGCGCGCCTCGGCCAGCATGTCAACGGTGGCGGCCGGGGCGCCGGGTTTGGTCGTGGAATTGAAGAAGCGCCCGAAGGCGACGTAACTGGCGCCTTCCTTCGCGGCCTGTTCGGCCAGTTCGATCTGGCTATGGCAGGTGGCGCCGATGATCGCCCTGGAGCCGAGCAGCGCACGGGCCGGGGTCAGTGGGCCGTCGGTCTGCCCCAGGTGCACGCCCACGCCCAGGCGCGCGGCCAGTTCGGCGTCATCGTTGATGATCAATTGGGTCGTGTAGCGCGAGCACAGTTCCCGCAGCTTTTCGGCCTCTCGCAGGCGGCGCGCTTCGTCGCTGCTTTTGTCGCGGTACTGCAACAACGTCACGCCACCGTCCAGCGCCGCTTCGACGTAGGCGAGAAATTTGCCGGCCAACAGTTGGCTGTCGGTGATGGCGTAAAGGCCACGTAGTTTCATCGGGCAGGCCTCTCGGTATTAAGAGCAGAAATCCAGCGGCAGACGGCGAGGCACGAACTGGCCCTGGCCGAGTCGTTCGGCGTCACGCAGGGTGCGCCAGGTGTAGTCGAGCGCCGACTGCACGGCGCTCACCAACCCTTCGCCCTGGGCGATTCGCCCGGCAAGGGTGCTGGCCAGCGTGCACCCCGAGCCGTGATAGCTGCCGGGCAAGCGCTGGCACGTAAAGGTATGGCGGCTGCCGTCGCGGCTGTACAGGCGATTGTGCACTTGCTGCTCATCGCCGTGGCCGCCGGTGATCAGCAGGTGCTTGACGTAGGGCAACAGCTTCTCGGCGCATGCGTCGGCGCTGCCGTCGGGCAGTTCGGCGAGAATGCGCGCTTCAGGCAGGTTGGGCGTGGCGATCAGCGCCAGGGGCAACAGCCGCTCGCGCATCGCATAGCCCACTTCATCCTTGCCCAGGCTGCCGCCGCCGCCGGCACGCAGCACCGGGTCGCATACCACCGGCAGGTGCGGGTGCGCCTGCAGCAGTTCGATCACGGTGTCGACCATGGCGGTAGACCCCAGCATGCCCAGCTTGACCGCAGCGACTTCGGAGTCGCCGAGCACGGCATTGGCCTGGGCCAGCACCCACTCGCGGTCGAGCACACGAAAGTCACTGACATTGACGGTGTTCTGCACGGTCAGCGCGGTGACGGCCGTAGCAGCGTGGCAGCCCTGGGCGAGCAGGGCTTCGATATCGGCCTGCAAGCCGGCGCCACCACTGGGATCATGGCCGGAGAGACAGAGAACAACGGGGCGAGAGCTGTAGATATTCATGGTGCGCGAGCTTACCACCAAACGCTTTTTGCGTGGCCGTCCGGCGATAGCTGAATGTTGCCCTGCGCCAAGACGTTTCGGGCGGCTGACAATTGTCATCAAATGCGCTGAAAGCCACGTCCCAGGGCCGTCCGAAAATACTTCCAATGGTGTCTAATGGCCTTTACCGGCTATGCTAGAGTTCATTCAAACAACTTTCTGTATTGCCGGTGTACGTCTTCTCAAAAGGAATGGAGGAGCTTTTTGCCTTAACCGGCCAGGCCACGCTGGGGCTCTATGCGCTATTTGCTGATTTTATTATTGTGCGGGTTGCCGCTGTTGGCGGGCGCCGTCGAGTTCAATCAGAGCACACGAAGCCTGCCATTGGGCCGGGTCATGCAAGTGCTCGAAGACCCAACCGGCGCCCTCACCATTGCCGACGTCAGCTCGCCTGCCTACGCCGCCCAATTCAGGACCCATGACAAACCCACCCTCAATGCCGGTTATTCGCACTCGGTGTTCTGGCTGAAGGTCAACCTGCATTACACCGCCGTTGACCCGCGCTCCCCGCGTACCTGGTTTCTGGAACTGGCTTACCCGCCGCTCAATCGCCTGGATCTGTACCAGAACGATGGCACCGGCAATTATCGTCTCACCACCCGCACCGGCAGCGCGTTACCGTTTTCCAGCCGCGAGGTGCGCCAGAGCAACTACCTGTTCAAGCTCAACTTCGTGCCTGACCAGCGGCAGACGGTCTACCTGCGCCTGCAAAGCCAGGGCTCGATCCAGGCGCCGTTGACCCTCTGGTCCGGCACCGCCTATCTGGAAGAGCAGCCGCTGCGCTTGTATGTGCTGGGCGCTATCTACGGCGTATTGCTGGGCATGCTGATTTACAACCTGTTCATTTATTTGAGCGTGCGCGACACCAGCTACCTCTATTACATCCTCTACATCGCCTCGTTTGGCCTGTACCAACTGTCGGTCAATGGCGTGGCGGTGGAATACTTCTGGCCGAACAATCCGTGGTGGGCGAATGCGGCGGTGCCGTTTCTGATCGGCGCGGCCGCCTTGTTCGGCAGCCTGTTCGCGCGCAGTTTCCTGCACACCGCGCAGCACAGCCGCTGGCTCGACCGCATCCTGCTGGCGCTGGCGGCCTGTGGTGGGGTGGTCATGGCGCTGGCGCTGCTGACCAGCTACGCGGTCGCCCTGCGCCTGGCCACCGGCCTGGCATTGGTGTTTACCGTGACCATCTTCGTGACCGCGATCAAGGCCTGGTATTGCGGCCAGCGCATGGCGCGTTATTTCATCATTGCCTGGTCGGCGTTTTTACTCGGCGGGGTGATCAATACGCTGATGGTGCTGGGCTACTTGCCCAACGTCTTCCTCACGATGTATGCCAGCCAGATCGGCTCGGCCATCGAAGTGGCGCTGCTGTCCCTGGCCCTGGCCGACCGCATCAACGGCATGCGCGAGCAGCAGGCGCAGATCCTGTTCGACGCCAGCCAGAAGCTCGAAGTGCTCAACCAGCAACTGGCCCGCAGCAATCGGCTCAAGGATGAATTCCTCGCCACCTTGACCCATGAGTTACGCACGCCGATGAACGGCGTTATCGGCTCCCTTGAACTGATGCAGACCGAACCCCTGGGCGACGACCTGGCGCAGTACCAGCAAGCCGCCGCCGGTTCGGCGCGGGACATGATGCGCATGGTCAACGGCATTCTCACCCTGACCGAGTTGCAGGCCGGCCGCCTGGTTGCCCGGCCCCAGGTGTTCGGCCTGCGCGGCGCGCTGGAAACCTTGCGCCAACAGTTCACCCCCAGCGCCCAGGCCAAGGGCCTGGAGTTTTCCATTGACGTCGCCGATGCCGTGCCGGACCGCGTGATCGGCGACGCCGACAAACTGATCCAGTGCCTGGACTGCCTGCTGGACAACGCCTTCAAATTCACCCACCACGGTGCGGTGCGCCTGCGCGTGGTAGGCCTGCCCCAAGCCGATGGCAGCTTGCACCTGAGCTTTATCGTGACCGACACCGGGATCGGCTTCGCCTTCCTTGACGAAGCCACGCTGTACCAGCGCTTCTTCCAGCTCGATGGGTCGATGACCCGCGAATATGGCGGGCTGGGCATTGGCCTGGCGATTTGCCGGCAGTTGATCGAGCTGGTGGGCGGGCGCCTCACCCACCATTCGGAGCCACGCAAGGGCAGTCGCTTCCAACTGGAAGTGGACGTCAAGCCAATGCCGCCGGAGCCCAAGCCGGCCGCGCAATCGCTGCCTGCGCAACGCGCGCCGCAGGATTGCACGGTGCTGCTGGTGGACGACAACAGCGTGGTGCAACTGGCGGTGCGCGGCATGCTGCTCAAACTGGGTTATCGGGTCAAAGCCGTGGATGGGGGGCCGGCTGCACTGACGGCGCTGCAGGAGAGCAGGTTTGATGCGGTGGTGCTGGATGTGCCTGAGGGCGGCTTCTCGTTGTGCTGTCAGATTCGTGCCTTGCCGGGCTGCGGTGAGTTACCGGTGATCGGCATGAGCACTGCACTTAATGTCACAGATCGCGAGCGCTGCCATGGCATCGGCATGAGCGAGCACCTGGCCAAACCGGTACGGTTCGAGGCCTTGCAGGCCGCGTTGGAGCGTCTCGTACTGTGTCCGCAAGAGGGCGAAAGCGCCGTGCATTCGGCGCGTATGCCACTTTTTTAACCTGAGTGACGGTGCTTAACTGAAAATCAGGCCTCGATATCACGTGGCCTTTTTCCAGGAGGCCCGTCATGAATCCGCACCGGTTTGCCGAAACCCACGACGTCACCAACCAGCCACCGTCCCTGGACGGCACCAACCTGTATCGCATCGACCTGCCCCTGCAGGAGTGGGCGCGTCGCTTTGGCGCCGGCTGGGCCGAGTCGCGTATCGATGCCTATGGTGCGTTGGCCGGCGGGCCGTTGATGGAGGCCGGCTTCCTGGCCAATCAGAACAAGCCGGTGTTCAGCAGCCATGACCGTTATGGTCACCGGATTGACCTGGTGGAGTTTCACCCCGCCTACCACGAACTGATGCGCACCGCCGTCGAACATGGGCTGCCGTCGCTGCCGTGGACCGATCCGCAATCCGGCGCCCACGTGGCCCGCGCCGCCATGACCTACTTGCACACCCAGGCCGAAGCCGGCAGCGGCTGCCCGCTGACCATGACCTTCGCCTGCGTCCCGGCCCTGCAGTTGCAGCCAGACCTGGCTGAGCTGTGGCTGCCGAAGATCCTCTCGACCCAATACGACCCGCGCAACATCGGCATTGCCCATAAAGGCGGTGCCACAATCGGCATGGCCATGACCGAAAAACAGGGCGGCACCGATGTGCGCGTCAACACCACCCGCGCCTATCCGGTGGGCGCGGGCGGTCCGGGGCAGGCCTATGAACTGGTCGGCCACAAATGGTTCTGCTCGGCGCCGATGTGTGACGCCTTCCTCACCCTGGCCCAGACCGACAAGGGCCTGACCTGTTTCCTGCTGCCCCGGCATCGCCCGGATGACACACGCAACGAGTTCTACATCCAGCGTTTGAAAAACAAACTCGGCAACTGCTCCAACGCCTCCAGTGAAGTGGAGTTCCGTGGCGCCCTGGCCTGGATGATCGGTGACGAGGGGCGCGGCGTGCCGACCATTATCGAGATGGTCGCCATGACCCGCTTCGATTGCATGGTCGGCTCCAGCGCGCTGATGCGCCAGGCATTGACCCAGGCCAGCCATCACTGCGCCCATCGTTCGGTCGGTGGCCGCGTGCTGAGCGAACAACCACTGATGCAGAACGTGCTCGCCGACCTGGCCCTGGAAAGCGAAGCGGCCCTGGCCTTGAGCCTGCGCATGGGGCGGGCGCTGGATCACCTGGGCAATGAACAGGAGGCCAAATTCGCCCGGCTGGTGACGGCGGTGGGCAAGTATTGGATCTGCAAACGGGCGCCGGCCATGATCAATGAGGCCGCTGAATGCATGGGCGGCGCCGGCTATGTCGAGGACAGCATCCTGCCGCGTCTGTACCGTGAGGCACCGGTGAATTCGACGTGGGAAGGTTCCGGCAACGTGCAATGCCTGGACGTGCTGCGGGCATTGTCCAAGGAACCTGGTGTGCTTGAGGCGTTGTTCGTCGAGCTGGGCGACGGGCATGGCGACCGGCAATTGGCGCGGCACATCGAGCGGTTGAAGTCAGCGTTTATGGACACCCAGGATATCCAATACCGCGCCCGTCAGCTCACCGAGGACATCGCCCTGGCGTTGCAGGCCAAGCTGCTGCTGGAGGCCGGTAATGCGGCGGTCAGCGATGGGTTTGTGGTCAGTCGGTTGGGAGAGTCGTCGGGCCGGGTCTACGGCGCCCTGCCGCGTGGGGTGGATGTGGAAGCGCTGGTCCATCGATCCACACCCCATCCCGCTGACTAAACACAGTCAAGTGTGGGAGGGGGCTTGCCCCCGATAGCGGTGTGTCAGCCAATACATCTGGTGGCTGATACTCAGCTATCGAGGGCAAGCCCCCTCCCACATTTTAAAGAGCATTCCAATCCGACTGTTTCAGTGGAGCCTGGATACAGGCAAGATAAAGGCCTGCAAGTCCAGAACACAGGATGCTTACCGTGACCGAAGCTTTTGTTGTCGTTCAAACCGCTGAAGAGGCCGTGGATCGGCTGGCGGCCCTGCATGAGCGTGCGACTGGCGCGCTCAATCAAGCCCTCAAGCAATACCTCAAGGATCGCGTCGAACCCGACGCCGAACAACGCGCGCAGTTTCGCTACCCGGAACTGCGCCTGACCTACCACTGCCACGGCGAAGTCCCACAGACCACCCGGGCCTATGCCAAGGTGCAATTGCCGGGTACCTACAGCGTTACCGTCACCCATCCGGCGGCGTTCCGTAAGTACCTGCTGGAGCAACTGGTGCCGCTGATGCACGACTTCACCGTGACGGTGGAAGTGGGCGTCAGCCAGCAGAACATTCCGTACCCGTACGTGGTGGAGCAGGGCGACGAACTGGCCGGTTCCGGCGTGACCGCCGCGACCCTGGCCCGCGTGTTCCCCAGCACCGACTTGTCTGCCGCCACCGATGGCATTGCCGACGGTCTCTATGACTGGGAAAACACCGACCCGCTGCCCCTGGCCCTGTTCGACGCGGCGCGTGTGGACTTCTCCCTGCGCCGCCTGGTGCACTACACCGGCAGCGACTGGCGCCATGTGCAGCCGTGGATTCTGTTGACCAACTACCATCGCTACGTTGACCAGTTCATCCTGCATGGCCTGGAGCAACTGCGCAGCGACCCACGCTTCATCCGCATGGTGCTGCCGGGCAACGTGGTGATCGACAAGAGCATGGACCACGGCGAAGCGTCGGCGATTGCTGCGGGCGTGGTCTGGCACCGCTACCAGATGCCGGCCTATCACCTGCAGGCCACTGATGGCCATGGCGTGACCCTGGTGAATATCGGCGTGGGCCCGTCCAACGCCAAGAACATCACCGACCACCTGGCCGTGCTGCGCCCGCATTGCTGGCTGATGATCGGGCACTGCGGCGGCCTGCGCCAATCCCAGACCATCGGCGACTACGTCCTGGCCCACGCCTATATGCGTCGCGATGGGATTCTGGACCGCGTGGTTCCGCCGAACATCCCGATCCCGGCCCTGGCCGAGGTGCAACTGGCGCTTCAGCAAGCGGCGGCGAACGTCACCGGCGAAAAAGGCGAAGAGCTGAAAAAACGCCTGCGCACCGGCACCGTATTGACCTACGACGACCGTAACTGGGAACTGCGCTGGGCCCAGGAACGACCGCTGATCAACCTGTCCCGCGCCGTGGCGGTGGACATGGAAAGCGGCACCATCGCCGCCCAGGGCTACCGTTTGCGGGTGCCGTACGGCACGTTGTTGTGTGTGTCGGACAAGCCGCTGCACAGCGAGATCAAGTTGCCGGGTTCGGCCAACGCGTTCTACGAGCGCGCCGTCAGCCAGCACTTGAAGATCGGTATCGAAGCCGTCGACCTGCTGCGTACCGAACTCAACTCGCTGCACTCGCGCAAACTGCGCAGCTTCGACGAGCCGCCGTTCCGCTAAGCGGTGGGGATGGTCATTTAGCGGTCAGGCCACTAGCATTGTGGGTCCTGACCGTTAGATGTCCCCTTGCCATGTCCCGTCCCACCCGTCCCGATGCGCGCCGCCCCGGCGTGAAACCCCCGCATGCAGGCCCGCGCCGTGTCGCCAAGGCGCCGCCGGCCGAGCCAAAACTGATCCTGTTCAACAAGCCTTTCGATGTGCTGACCCAGTTCAGTGACGAAGGCGGGCGCGCGACCCTCAAGGATTTCATCGATATCCCCGGCATCTACCCGGCCGGCCGCCTGGACCGTGACAGCGAAGGCCTGTTGTTGCTGACCAATGATGGCCAGTTGCAGGCGCGCATTGCCGATCCCAAACACAAGCTGGCAAAAACCTACTGGGTGCAAGTCGAAGGCGAACCGACCGAAGCACAACTGCAACGCCTGCGCGACGGTGTGGAGCTCAACGACGGCATGACCTTGCCCGCCGAGGCACGGCAGTTGGAAGAGCCCGCGTTATGGCCGCGCAACCCGCCCGTGCGTTTTCGCAAAAGCGTGCCCACGCATTGGTTGGAGTTGGTGATACGTGAAGGGCGCAATCGCCAGGTGCGGCGCATGACTGCGGCGGTGGGCTTGCCGACGTTGCGCCTGGTGCGCGTGCGGATTGGTGACTGGTCTATCGAAGGCCTCGATCAGGGCCAATGGAAGGCCGTGCCGGCACGTTTATAAGGCGCCGGACTCGATCAGCCCGATCACCACGCTCTTGATGATGAACGCGGCCACGCCCAGGCCCAGCACAAAAAACAGAATGAACGAGCCAAAGCGCCCGGCCTTGGATTTCTTCGCCAGGTCCCAGACGATAAAGCCCATGAAAATAATCAGGACAGTGACCAGGCCGGTCATCATCCATTCTTCGAACAGGGCGGGGTCGATGTTGTTCATGGGGCTTCCTACTAAGGCAGGCGGGAAGTATACGGCAGCGTCACAGGCGCAACATTGACCTGAGTCGAAACACAATCCAAATGTAGGAGCGAGCTTGCTCGCGAAAAACGTCAACGATACCGCGTGCTTTCTGAATGAGCGCGGTGCCTGTGAGTTTTTCGCGAGCAAGCTCGCTCCTACAACAAGCAAGCCCCTCGAACTTCGTTGTTCTCAGGTGCGCAAGTGGGTCAATGGCAGTTCGGTGCTGTTGAGCACCTGGTTCAGCACAAAGCTGGAGCGCACGCTGGTCACGCCTTCAATCCGGGTCAGGTGCCCCAGCAGCAGCTTTTGATAATGGTCCATGTCCGGCACCACCACCTTCAACTGATAGTCGGCGTCCATCCCGGTCACCAGGCTGCATTCCAGGACCTGGGGCAAGGTACGGATGGCCGCTTCGAAATTCTCGAAACGTTCCGGCGTATGCCGGTCCATGCCGATCAGCACATAGGCCGTCAGGCTCAGGCCGAGCATCTTGCGGTCGAGCAACGCCACCTGGCGGGCGATGTAGCCGTCGTCTTCCAATTGCTTGACCCGGCGCGAGCAGGGCGAGGGCGACAGGCCGATACGCTCAGCCAGCTCCTGGTTGGAGATCCTCGCGTCGCGCTGCAATTCCGCCAGAATACTCAGGTCGTATCGGTCAAGCTTGCTCATTGGGTTGGCCTTTGTCGTAACTATTGCGGTTAATTATCCATGAAGGGTTAAAAATTGCGCAAGCACTGTTTATTGACGCAATCTTCGCAATCATCCGTCGGGCGCAGGCCTGTATCTTTATCAACAGAATCACCGCCTGGACAACAGTCCACTGCAGCGCGCCCAATCAGGCCCGCTGCGGCCGCCACCCCAGCAGGGTTGAGCCGGCCTCCAGGCTGCACACTGTCCACCAGACGGCGTGAGGTGAGCCAACGTCAAAAGCGTTGAGCCAGGACGAAATTCTCAAGGGGTGGCCGACGGGTCACCCCTTTTCTTTTGCGTTCAAGAAAATAGTGCTGGTGACTGATAACCTGTCTCAGAACCGGGCGAGGCTTTCCCAGTCTCATGAACAAGCCCTAACCCGCAGTGAGGAAAAGCATGAAGCGCATCTGGCGTATGGCAGGTGTTGGTTTGCTGGTGGTCAGCGTCGGCACGCAGGTAATCGCCGACGAGCGCGATAACTCACCGGGCCAGGGGCCGCGCCCACAGGGCGGTGGCCAGCATGAGCGGGGCCCGGAAGGCGCAGGTCGCCCGGACAATAACCCGCCGCGCCCGCAGGCCCCGCCGGTTGATCGCGGCGGCCACAATGGCGGCGGCCAATGGCAAGGGCGCCCGCCGGTCAATGAACCGGGGCGACCGCAGCCGCAGCCGTCCAATAACCTGCCGATCCAGGGCCGGCCCGATACCGTGCGCCAGACCCAGGAACCGCGCCAGGGTTACTACCGCGACATTCCCCGGCGCAATGATGACAACCGGCATTGGGAGGCGGGCGGCCCTGGCTCGCGGCCCGGCCCGCGTCCGGATGACCATCGCTGGCCAGGTCGCCCCGACGGTCATGGCAATGGCTGGGGCCCGGGCCCGCAATATCGCCCCGGTTACGTTGTCGACCGCTTCCCCGACCGCAACTACCGCGTGCCGTATCGCGGCCAGGACTACTTCTTTTCCGGTGGCTACTGGTACCGCCCGCAGGGGCCGCGCTACGTCGTAGTGGCGCCGCCCTATGGTATCCGCGTGCATTACTTGCCGGATTACGCGCGTGAAGTGTGGGTAGGGGGCTCGCTGTTGTTCCTTGCTGCCGGCGCCTACTACGCCTACGAACAGAGCACCCAACAATACGTGGTGGTGCAACCGCCGGCGCAAGTGCCGTCGCCCCCGCCGGCACCGCAAGGCAACGGTTATGATGTGGTTGCCTACCCTGCCAACGGCCAGTCACCGGCCCAGGTGCAGCAGGACGGTTACGACTGTTATCGCTGGGCGGCGCAGCAAAGCGGTTTCGATCCGCAGGCGGCTACCTACGCCCCCGACCCGGCGGTGGTGCAAACCTACCGCCAGGCCCAGGGCAACTGCCTGAGCAGTCGCGGCTATCAGGTGCAGTACTAGGTTTTATTGCCGGTGACCACTTCCCGCGGGTCGGCGTGCACCAGCACTTCGGCGCGTGGGTAAGCCTGGTGAATGGCGTCGGCGGCCTGGTCGCTGATGCTGTGGGCCACCGACAAGGTCAATTCCCCCGGCAACTCCAGGTGCAACTGCACAAACCAGTGGCTGCCCGAAATGCGTGTACGCAAGTCGTGGGCGCCCAGTACCCCGGGTACGCTACGGGCCAGTTCAAGCATGTGCTGGCTGACGTCCGGCGGTAACTCTTCATCCATCAACACGGCAAAGCTTTCCCGGGCAATCTGGATCGCACTCCACAGGATGTAGGCGGCGATGCCCAGGCCGAACCAGGCGTCCACCTGATTAAAGCCAAAACCGGCGAGCACCAAGGCCACCAGAATGCTGCCGTTGAGCATCAGGTCGGAGCGATAATGCAGCGAGTCGGCGCGCACCGCGTTGGAGCCGGTTTCGCGGATCACCCGATGTTGCAGCATCAACAACGCCACGGTCAGCACCAGTGAGAACACGATCACGCCGATGCTCAGCCAGGGCGCGCCCACCGGTTCCGGATGCTGCAGGCGTTGATAGGCCTGCAAGGCGATCAACACCGCGCTGCCACCGATAAACAGTGCCTGGGCCATCCCCGACAGCGACTCCGCCTTGCCATGACCGTAACGGTGGTCATCATCGGCGGGGCGCAGGGCGTAGTGCACCGCCAGCAGATTGAGCAGCGAGGTGACGCCATCGAGCAGCGAATCGGTCAACCCGGCGAGCATGGCCACCGAGCCACTGAACCACCAGGCGATGGCCTTGGTGACAATCAGCACACAGGCCACGCCCACCGAGGCGCGGGTGGCCAGGCGCAGAAGCCTGGCGTGTTCGGGACTGCTGGTCATGGGCTGTCCTTATGCGGCGGGCTGCAGGCCCAGGGACGCCAATTGGTGCACGCTGCCCTTGAACTGGATCAGGCGCGGGTCGTCCAGCGGCAAGGTGCGGCCGGTTTCCGTCTGGATGATGCTTTGCAGCTTGGCGTTATCGACCTTGCCGTCGGCGCCGATGGCTTCGTGCAGTTTTTCCGGCGCAACCTGGGCGGTCTTGCCCGGTTCGAAATAAATCGCGCCCGTGGCGAAGTCGACGCCGAACGCGATCAGGCCGGGGATCACGTAGAACAGCAAGCCGACCGCATCGAGCACGGCGATGGCCGGGTCGATCTTGCCGTTGATCTGACCGCGCCGGTCGGGGTAGAAAATCGAACCGCAGGCGGTGAGTTGGCTCAGCAGGGTGACGGCCAAGACACCGCCGATGACACGGGAAGCGATACGCATGAAAAAGTCTCCTGAATATATTAAGGGTGACTATAAGCCAGATGTGCCAGACGCCGATGCTCCCACACTCGATTGCATAGGTGTTTTTGAGACCCGCGTCAGCCTCCGGCCGTTCGCCGTTATACTCGCCGCTCTGCTTTGGAGCCAGTATGAATTCGTTGCCGATTGATGATGTTTTACCCGCCCTGCGTGACGCCTTGGCGATTCGCCACGAAGCCGTGCTGGAAGCGCCCCCCGGCGCTGGTAAAACCACCCGCGTGCCGCTGGCATTATTAAACGAGCCCTGGCTCGCCGGGCAAACCATCCTGATGCTCGAACCCCGGCGCCTGGCTGCGCGGGCCGCCGCCGAGCGGCTGGCCAGCGAGCTGGGTGAAAAGGTCGGTGAGACCGTTGGCTACCGCATCCGCCTCGACAGCAAAGTCGGCCCCAACACGCGTATCGAAGTGGTCACCGAAGGCATCCTCACCCGTCGCCTGCAGGACGACCCGGCGCTGGACGGCGTGGGCCTGTTGATCTTCGACGAATTTCACGAGCGCAGCCTCGACGCCGACCTGGCGCTGGCCCTGAGCCTCAATGGCCGCGAGCTGTTTCGTGATGAGCAGCCGCTGAAAATCCTGCTGATGTCCGCCACCCTCGAAGGCGAGCGCCTCGCCAGCCTGCTG
Organism: Pseudomonas sp. 24 E 13; assembly: GCF_900004715.1. NCBI lineage: Bacteria > Pseudomonadati > Pseudomonadota > Gammaproteobacteria > Pseudomonadales > Pseudomonadaceae > Pseudomonas > Pseudomonas sp. 24 E 13. The sequence goes on along the minus strand of NZ_CVTO01000035.1, from coordinate 376 downwards.
GATGACGCACCGATCCTGCGCAGCGAAGGGCGCATGTTCCCGGTGCAGATGCGCTGGGGCCGGCCCTACCAGTCCGGGGAATTTATCGAGCCACGGGTGGTGCAGACTATTCTCGAAGCCCTGCATGACGAGACCGGCAGCGTCCTGGTGTTTTTGCCGGGGCAGGCAGAGATTCGCCGGGTCAACCAGCAACTGGCCGACGCCCTGGGGGATCGCCCTGATGTGTTGTTATGCCCCCTGCATGGCGAGTTGGACCTCAACGCCCAGCGCGCCGCCATCGACCCGGCGCCGGCCGGCAAGCGCAAAGTGGTGCTGGCCACCAACATCGCCGAGACCAGCCTGACCATCAACGGCGTGCGCGTTGTCATCGACGCCG